>NZ_JAPSIW010000934.1 GCF_031178505.1 Streptomyces sp.
CCGACCGGGAAGAGCCGCACGCCGAGGTTGCGGCTCAGCTCCGCCATGTCCTCGAAGGTGTGCCCCCAGTAGGGCACGGGCGTGAACTCCATGTAGGCGTCCCGCTGGGCGTCGTGCACCACGCGCAGCCCGGCGTGCTCGTCGAGGAAGTCGGTCGCGGCGGCGAACGGCTCCACCGGGAACCCGCGCTTGCGGCTCTCCTCGACGACGGCCGTCACGAACGCCGCGGCCGACTCGCCGGCCTGCCGGCCGGGGAACCAGCCGTTCTCGGCGAACCAGGCGTCGACGTCCGCGGGGACATGGAGATGGGGCATGGGGGCTCCTAACCTGCGTAGGCGTTGATGCCGGTGATGTCGAGTGCGATCGCGCACGAGGGGCACGGCTCTTTGTAGTCGTTGTGCTGGAGGAGGCCGCGCCTGTCCCGCCCGATCTGCACGCTGTACATCTGCGCGCCCGCCATCGCCTCCCGTACCTTGTCGATCGTGGTGAGGGACGTGCCGGACGGGTCGAGCTGGCGGAGCCGGTCCGACAGGAGCATCGCCTCCGCGCACTTGCCGTGGCCCGCGCCGGGCCTGGTGCCCTGGGAGTCGTGGATGGCCTTCACCTCGTCGTAGACCTGCTGGGCGCCGGGATGCAGGTCGGGCTTGTCCTTGCCCTCGTACTGGGTCGCGCTGGTGTGGCTCGTCACGACGCCGTCGTGGAGCAGCCCGCCGGAACAGCTGTTGTCCTTGAGGAGGTGCTCACCGACCGGGAACCGCGTCTTGGCCAGGTCGATCTGGTGCTTGGGGTCGTCCGGGTTGTCGGGGTCGGCCCTGCGTGCCTTGTCCGCCAGGTCGCGGGCCTCCTGGACCAGCGCCTCGCGCTGCTGCTCGGGGGTCAGGTGGCTGACGTCGAGCGGGTCCGTGCGGTGGTGGCGCATCGTGCCGGCGGAGCTGCCGTGCCAGGGCGGGGCGGGGGTGATGCGCTTGCCGCCGGGGTTGTCGCCGGAGCCGCTGCCGTTGCCGCCTCCGCCGGGAGGGTTGCCGTTCCCGCCGCCGCCTCCGCCGCCCTTGCCGCCGTCGTTGTCGTGGTCGCCCTTGCGCTGCCGGGCGAACCGGTCGCGCAGCGCGTCGTCGGTGTTCTTGTGGTCGACCGAGATCTGCTTGACGGCCTTGGGGAGGGTCTGGCCGAGGTGGTCGCCCATGGTCTTCGCGGCCTTGGTCAGCGCTTCCAGCGCCTTGTCGGCGACCGGGTCGATCGCGTCCGCGATCGAGTCACGCCCGCGCGTCCGCCCGTGCGCCGTCTTCGCCTTCGTCAGCTTGCCGGCCGTCCTGCCGTGGATGTTCACGCTCACGCCGTTGAGCTGCGTGGAGGCGTGGGTGTGCTCGGCGTGCTCGATGTGCAGGTCCTTCAGGCCGCTGCCCTTGCCACCGCCACCGCCACCGCCGCCTCCGGCGGAGGCGAGGTTCATCGCCTCCTTGCCCGACTGGACGCCCTCCTTGAAGCCGTCCTTGCCGGCGTCCGTCGTCCGGTCCAGGTCCACGCCGTCCTGCAGGCCGATCGCCACCGCGCCGAGCTGGACGACGAGGTCGGCCGCCATGCCCTCCAGGGCCGCCACCGCCGGCTCGGTCATGGCCGCCACGATGTAGCCGACGGCCTCCTCCACGCACTCCTTGATCAGCCGCTTGATGACCTCCTGCGTGGCGCGCATCGCCCCGGCGCCGATCAGCGCGGACAGGCCGCCGGTGACCGGGATGAGCGAGAGCGCGATCCCGGCCTCGGCGGCGAGGTAGCCGAGCTGGACGAGCGCGGCGAGCTTCATGCCCTCGATGGCCCCGGCCGCCGTGTCGAGCGCCCCCGCGATGGTGCGCGCGGCACCGGAGATGTCCTTGATGTGCTTGCTCTTGACCTTGGACCAGTGCTCGTCGAGCGCGTCCAGCGACTCGCCCTGGCCCGAGGAGAGCAGCCGCTCGAAGTGGTTGTTCGCGAGCTGGCCGTCGTCCTCCAGGTCCTCCGCGAACTCCCGGAGGGCGACCGCCATCTCGCGGTAGGCGTCCTCATCCACATTCGGCCAGGCGACACCGATCAGATCGAGAAGGGTGTCCGCCCAGTCCGGAACCGTGACCGCCACGTTCCATTCCCCCGTTACGACCGACTGTTTGCAAAGCTGAACAGTCCTACCACACCCGTGCGCAGGTCGGACCGCCCGGGAGCGCCCACGAGGGCCCATCGAGCGGAATCGGCCATCACCTCCCTCGCCGGGCAGTTTTCGGTCATTGTTCGCCGACCGTCTGGCGCGGTACCCGAGGACCACTTGAATGGCCTCACG
>NZ_JAPSIW010000935.1 GCF_031178505.1 Streptomyces sp.
AGCCGCTGCCGTTCCCGCCCGAGCCCTTCGCCTGGACCGGCATCGCGCTGACCAAGTGGTCGCTGGCCCGCGCGGACGCGCACGGCGGCCGCCGCAACCTCTGGCTGCGCACCCTGGACCGGCTCGGACTGGGCTTCGACAGCTAGCAGGGCGAAGGACGCGTCACTGTCGGGGTCAGCCCGGGGGCCGCACCGCTCACCGTGCGGACTCAGTGACGGGTGCGGAGGCGGACGCCCGCAGTACGCCCGGCAGTCGGCGGCCCGTCCGACGGCCGCGGTGCGCGCGGTGTGCTTCGTCCGCGCGCCTCGGACGGGTCCTGCCCGGGCTTCCCGTTCGCCGCGACACGGGCGTGGCGAAGGGAACTTCGAGCCGATGGATATGCCCCATCGGGTAAGTTCGCCCGGGAAAGCACCCACCTGTGCGTGAAGCTCCGCAAGCAGGAGCACAGCACCGATGACGGCGACCCGACGGAGCAGCGCCATGCCCCAGCAGTACGACGCACTCGTGGACACGTACGCCCGGGCCGTCGACGCCGTCAGCCTCTACCGAGACCACGTCGAGATCCCCTCGTTCCTCCACGCCCTGGGCCCAGTGCGGGGACGGAACGTGCTCGACGTGGGCTGCGGCGACGGGTTCTACACCCGCCTGGTCAGACGGCGGGGCGCGGCACGGGCGGTCGGGGTGGACGTGTCGGAGGGAATGATCGGCGCGGCCCGGGCCCGTGAAGCGCGGCGGCCGACCGGTGCGGAGTACCACGTCCACGACGCCGCCACCCTGCCGGTGCTGGGCTCGTTCGACGTCGTCCTCGCCACCCACCTCCTCCACTACGCGGCCGACCGGGAGACCCTCGGCGCCATGGGCGAGCGCATGTACGCCAACGTCGCACCGGGCGGACGGCTTCTCGCCTTCGTCGGCAACCCGGACTGCGACGAGGCCGCCGCGGCCGCCGCGGGATTCCGCCTGGAGCGCCCCGCCCGCCCGCGCGAGGGCGACGCCTTCACGGTCTCCGTCCTCACCACCCCGCCCACCGTCCTGCGGGTGCACCACTGGCCCCGCGAGGCCCTCGTACGGGTCCTGCGGTCCGCGGGGTTCACCGACATCACCTGGGAGCCCATGGTGAGTTCACCACCGGCGGCCGAGAACGACGGGGCGCGCGTCCGCCGCTGCCTCGACGACCCGGTCAACCTCCTCCTGAGCGCCCACCGGAGGTGACCGTGCGGATGACCGGACGGACTCTTGTGTCCGGCTACGAAGACGGGGGCGGGGACGGGAACACGGGCACGGGCACGGACGGCGGGGACCGGGGCGCAGCGGTGTCCCGCCCCGGCGCCCCGGAAACGCTGCGGGTGCTGCGCTCCCGCAGCGCGGTGCGCCAGTACACCGATGAGCCGGTCGACGACGCTCTCGTGGAGGAGATGGTGCAGGCGATGCTGGCGGCCCCCACGGCGGCCAACAAGCAGGCATGGGCGTTCGTGGTGGTGCGGGACCGGCGGCTCGTACGACGCGTCAGGGCCTTCTCACCGGGGATGATCGGACTGCCTCCGCTCGTCGTCGTCGCCTGCTTCGACCGCGCGCGGGCGGTCCAGGGCCTCGGCAACGGGCAGGACATCGGCCTGCTGTGTGTGGCGATGGCGGTGGAGAACCTGCTGCTGGCCGCGCACGCGCTGGGGCTGGGCGCGTGCCCCGTCGGCAGTTTCCGCCGCGAGCCCGTCGGCATGCTGCTGGACCTCCCGCCCCACCTCCACCCGGTGCTGCTGGTGCCGGTCGGCCATCCCGCGCGGGCGTTCCCACCCTGTGACCGCCGCGACCCGAGTGAGGTGATCAGCTATGACGGATGGACGGCAGCCCCCGGCGCGGCTCGCTGAGGAGACCGTGCTGTTGGCGGCCTTCCTGCTGAGCAGTGGCAGGGGCCTCCTGGAGGAGCCGCCGGGGTACGGCCCCGCCCGGTGCGTGGACGGCGCCCGCCGGGCGCTGGAGGCGTTGGAGCGGTCCGGTGTGCACGACCCCCGGCTGGTGTCGGTGCGCACACGCCTGGAGGAGTTCATGTGCGGGCCGATGGCCGACACGGACCTCACCGAGCTGCTGGACGACCTGTGCCGGCAACTGGCCGGAGTGCTCGAGGGGACGCCGGCCACCTGATCCCACTCCGCCCGTCCCTCCCGGTTCGCCGACCGGGTGCGTGGCTGTCACCGCCGTCCACAGCCGGTACTCCGGATCACCAGACCACCAGACCACCGGATCACCGGATCACCGGATCACCAGACCACCGACCACCAGTGCGCATTTCGGAGAGCGGGTGCGCCGGAA
>NZ_JAPSIW010000936.1 GCF_031178505.1 Streptomyces sp.
TCCCTCCAGATCATCGAGTCCACCGGCGCCGACATCCGCTACCTGGTCTTCAACGCCACGGACCCCACCGTCGCCAAGCCGGCCGTCCGCAAGGCCATCGCCCAGGTCGTCGACCGCGAGGCGCTCGTCAGCACCGTCTACCAGGGCACCGCCGAGCCGCTGTACTCGATGGTCCCCAAGGGCATCGCCGCCCACACCACCAAGTTCTACGACCGCTTCGGCTCCCCGAGCGTCCCCAAGGCCAAGGCGCTGCTGCGCGAGGCGGGCATCACCGAGCCGGTCCAGCTGACCTTCGGGTACGCCACCGACCGGTACGGCTCCGCCACGGCGGCCGAGTTCGCCGAACTCGAGCGGCAGCTGGAGGCCTCGGGCCTGTTCAAGGTCACCCTCGTCGGCAAGCCGTGGAAGGAGTTCCAGTCCGGTTACCAGAAGGGCCAGTACCCCGTCTTCGGCCGCGGCTGGTTCCCCGACTTCCCGGACCCGGACAACTTCGTCGCCCCCTTCATGGGGAAGAAGAACGTCCTCGGCACGCCCTACGAGAGCCGCCGCATCACCGACGAACTGCTCCCGCAGTCGCGCCGCGAGAGCGACCGCGCGGCCGTCACGGACGAGTTCGTGGAGGCCCAGGAGATCATGGTCCGCGACGTCCGCCTGCTGCCCCTGTGGCAGGGCAAGCTCTACATCGCGGCCGGTGAGGACATCGGCGGCGGCGAGCGCGCCCTGGACCCGCAGACCGTCATGCAGCTGTGGGAGCTGAGCCGTCTGGCCAGCTGGTAGGAGGCGCCGGGACCGGCCCGCGGGACCGGTTGTCAGTGGCCCCCGGTAGGTTCCGTACCAGAAACAGGGACGTCCACCGGAGGTTGTTGACCGTGACCGACACCAGCATGCTGCCCGAGTCCTGGCGGGACGTGCTCGGCGAGGAGCTGCGCAAGCCGTACTTCGCGCAGCTCACCGAGTTCGTCGAGGAGGAGCGGGCCAAGGGGCCGGTCTACCCGCCGAAGGACGAGGTCTTCGCGGCGCTGGAGGCCACCCCGTACGACCGGGTGAAGGTCCTGATCCTCGGTCAGGACCCCTACCACGGCGAGGGGCAGGGACACGGACTCTGCTTCTCGGTGCGGCCGGGCGTGAAGACCCCGCCCTCCCTGCGGAACATCTACAAGGAGATGCAGGCCGAGCTCGGCCACCCGGTCCCGGACAACGGCTATCTGATGCCGTGGGCGCGGCAGGGCGTCCTGCTGCTCAACGCGGTGCTGACCGTACGTTCCGGCGAGGCGAACTCCCACAAGGGCAAGGGCTGGGAGAAGTTCACGGACGCGGTGATCCGCGCCGTGGCCTCGCGGCCCGACCCGGCCGTCTTCGTCCTGTGGGGCAACTACGCGCAGAAGAAGCTGCCGCTCATCGACGAGGAGCGGCACGTCGTGGTCAAGGGGGCCCACCCCTCGCCGCTGTCGGCGAAGAAGTTCTTCGGCTCGCGCCCCTTCACCCGGATCAACGAGGCCGTCGCCGCCCAGGGCCACGAGCCGATCGACTGGCGGATCCCGGACCTCGGCTGAGCCTCGGCCCGATCCGGGCCGGCTGGGGCTAGCGTCATGTCTTCCGGGAGTGCGAGTGCGTGGAGGTCGCGGTGACCGAGCAGCGGCAGGTGGCGGACGACGGTGTCATGACCAGGATCGGGCAGGCCATGATGCTGCTCCACGGCGGTGACCGGGAGGAGGCCCGCAACCGCTTCGGGCTGCTGTGGGAGCAGATCGGTCCCGACGGGGACCCGCTGCACCGCTGCACCCTCGCCCACTACATGGCCGACGCCCAGGACGACCCCGGCGACGAGCTGGCCTGGGACCTCCGGGCGCTCAACGCGGCCGGTGAACTGGGGGAGGAGCGGCTCGCCGTCCATGACTCGGCGGTGGCGCTGCGGGCGCTGTACCCCTCCCTCCACCTCAATCTCGCCGCCGACTACCTGAAGCTCCAGCGGCCCGAGGCGGCCCGGCTCCATCTGGACCGGGCCCGCGCCGCCTCGGAGGCGCTCGACGACGACGGCTACGGCAACGGGGTGCGGGCCGCCATCGACCGCCTGGAACGGCGGCTCCGGGGCGCCTGAGGGCCGGCCGGACGGGTCAGGAGCCGTACGCCCCACGGCAGATCCGCGCCGGATCGCTGCCGGGCGCCCACCCCCCGTACCGCTCGCCCAGCGCGCAGACCTCCGCCCGGGAGCGCGGCGGAGCGGCCGGCAGCCGGGTCTCGGGCAGTTCCGGCAATTCGGTGAGGGCGGGCCGGTCGGGTACGGGCCGTGCGGGGCGCTCGGGCCG
>NZ_JAPSIW010000937.1 GCF_031178505.1 Streptomyces sp.
CGCACCGCCTGGCGCCAGCGGCGGTCGGAGGCGACGAGTTCCTTGCGGCGCAGGGCGGCCCGCAGCGTGCACACCGCGTCCACGACCGCGTCGGGGACGGCCACGTCCGGCACGGCCCCGGTCACGGCCCGCCGCAGCGCGGTCAGCTCGACGGTGGTCCTGGCCGGGGCCGCCGGGCGGCCGACCGCGGAGCGGACCAGCGCGGCGAAGTTGGTGGGGTCGGCCAGGTAGCCGACCTGGATCCGCACCAGCAGCCGGTCGTAGATCGCGGCCGAGTCGTCACCGGTGGGCAGTTCGTTGCTCGCGGTGATGGCGCCGATCAGGGGGCAGCGGATCGGCTCGCCGCCGTTCTCGGGGTGGTAGATCCGCTCGTTGAGGTAGCCCAGCGTCTCGTTGAGCGCGGCCGTGGAGCACTTGAAGATCTCGTCGATGAACGCCACGTGCGCGGTCGTGGCGCGGCCCTCGTAGACCTGCCGGTACTCGCCGCGGGCGAGCGCGGCCACGTCGATGGGGCCGAACATCCTGGTCGGAGCGGTGAACTTGGACAGCAGGATCTCCCAGTAGGAGGCCCCCTCGACCCGGCCCGTCAGCTCCCGCGCCAGCTCGGACTTGGCCGTGCCCGGCGGGCCGAGCAGCAGCGAGTGCTGTCCGGCCAGCAGCGTCACCACCAGCGTCCGCACCACGTCGTCCCGCTCCAGGAAGCGGTCCGACAGCTCTCCGCAGATCGCCCGCAGCCGCGCGGCCGTGTCCGGCGCCACCTCTGCCCCCACCTACGACTCCTCCGGCCTCGACGCGCGCGACTCCCCGGACCCCCGTTCCACGCGCCCGAGCACGATAACGCGGACGGCCCGATCCGGGGCCGCCCCCGCCGTGTCGGGCCGGGCCCGGTCCGGTGCGGTGGCGCGGGGCGGGCGCGGGGCGTGGAGCGCGGGACCGCGGGGCGTGGAGCGCGGGGCACGGGACCGCGGGGCGTGGAGCGCGGGGCACGGGACGCGGAGCGCGGGACGCGGGGCGCGGTGGTCGCCTCCGTGCGCGCCGTCGGCCGGGGCCCCGCTCCGGCCGGCGGGCGTGGTGCGGGCCGCCGGCCGGGATGCGGCAGGATGAGCGGTCCCGCCGCTTCGACGCTTCGCCGAGCGGTGTGAGCGCCCTTCGGATTCGAGCAGGTGACGACGTGACGAGACTTCACATCCGGCCGTCGGCGAGGCTTCTCGCCGCCGTTCCCCTCCTCCTCGGAGGTGGCCGGTGACACGCGACCTCACCGTGGACGACCTGGTGCTGGCCGGCATCGCCCTGGCCGCCGGGCTGCTGATCGCCTTCCTCCTGCGCGCGCTGCTGCGCTGGCTGGCCGGGCACGCCGACCGCACCCGGTGGAGCGGGGACGACGTGATCGTGGCCGCGCTGCTCACGGTGGCGCCGTGGGCGGCGGTCTCGGGCGGGGTCGCCGGGGCCGCTGCGGCGCTGCCGCTGAGCCGGACGGTCCAGGACACCGTCAACCAGGTGCTCACCGTCCTGCTCATCTTCGTCGTGACGATCTCGGCGGCGCGGGTGATCGCCGGGCTGGTGCGGACGGTCACGACGTCCCGCTCCGGGGTCGCCGGTTCGGCCACGATCTTCGTCAACATCACCCGGGTGCTGGTGCTGGCCATCGGCTTCCTGGTGGTGCTGCAGACCCTGGGCATCTCCATCGCCCCGCTGCTCACCGCCCTGGGCGTGGGCGGCCTGGCGGTCGCCCTGGCGCTCCAGGACACCCTGGCCAACCTGTTCGCGGGCGTCCACATCCTCGCCTCGAAGACCGTGCAGCCCGGGGACTACATCCGGCTCAGCAGCGGCGAGGAGGGCTACGTCGAGGACATCAACTGGCGCCAGACCACCGTCCGCGACCTGTCCAACAACCTGGTGGTGATCCCCAACGGGCAGCTCGCCAAGACCAACATGACCAACTTCATGCGTCCCGAGCAGCGGCTGACCATCACCGTGCAGGTCGGCGTCGCCTACGACAGCGACCTGGAGCGGGTGGAGCAGGTGACGGCCGAGGTGGTCACCGAGGTCATGACGGAGATCACCGGCGCCGTGCCGGACCACGAGCCGGCGGTCCGCTTCCACACCTTCGGCGACTCCCGGATCGGCTTCACCGTCGTCCTGGGCGTCGGGGAGTTCAGCGACCAGTACCGGATCAAGCACGAGTTCATCAAGCGGCTGCACCGGCGCTACCGCGACGAGGGCATCCGCATCCCCTCCCCCGCCCGGACGGTCGCCCTCCAGCAGGGCGCGGTGCTCTTCCCCCACCAGCGCGCGGGCGAGGACG
>NZ_JAPSIW010000938.1 GCF_031178505.1 Streptomyces sp.
CGCGCAGAGCGCCGTCGTCGCCGGGTGGCGGTACGAAGCCGGCGGCGCGGGCGAGGTCGAGGGCGGCCTCGGCCTCGTGGCGCCCCGGCGCCCGCCGGTGGCGCAGGTCGAGCAGGGCGCCCGGGTAGTCCTCGCTGTCGGCGCCGATCCAGGGCACGCCGGCGAGCCGGAGCAACAGGGCGGCGGGCAGCGGGCTCTGGTGGTAGGAGACGAGGATCAGCGCCCGGTCGAAGCGGCGGGCGGCCACGGCCCCGATCAGCTCGCGGCAGGCGTCCGGGGAGACCGGCGGCGGGTCGAGGCCGACCCACGGGGCCTCGTGGACGAGGACCTCGTCCACGCCGGGCAGCAGCCGGGCGGCGGGCGCGCCGGCCGGGCCGCAGAGCATGGCCGTGGTCGAGGAGCCCGCGGCCACGGCCCGTACGGCCGGTCCGGCGAGGAGGACGTCGCCCGCGCTGTCCAGGCGGACGACGAGGGTGCGGGGTGCGGCGTTCACGCGGCACCGTCCGGGGGGAGGGCGGTGAGCGCGAGCCGTACCGCGGTCATGAGGTCGGGGGCGGTCCTCGGGGCGGCGGCGATCTCGTCGGGGAGGGTCGCGGCGGTGGGCACGAGGACGCCTTCGGCGCCGGCCGCGCGGGCGGCGGCCATGTCGCCGCCGATGTCGCCGATCACGACGGTACGGGAGGGGCGGGCGCCCAGCCGGGCACAGGCGGCGAGGACGAGTCCGGGGGCGGGCTTGCGGCAGGGGCAGCCGTCGTCGGGGCCGTGGGGACAGACGGCCCAGACGGGGAACGGGCCCAGGAGCCGGTCGACCCGGTCGCGTACGGCGACGACCTGCCGCCGGGTCAGCAGGCCCCGGGCGACGCCGGACTGGTTGCTCACCACGCCGGTGGGGACGCCGAGCGAGCGCAGCAGGGCGGTCGCCTCCCCCGCGCCGGGCAGCGGCCGGACGCGGCGCGGGTCGCCGTTGTAGGGGACGTCCACGATCAGGGTGCCGTCCCGGTCGAAGAGGACGGCGTCGGGGAGTCGGCCGTCCCCGGCCGGCTCGCCGGTGGCCGGCGGGCCGGGGGCGGGCCCGGCTTGCGGGGCCTCGAAGATCCAGGGGGCGGGGTCGGGGGTACCGGCGGGGTCTTCCTCCGTGATCCGGACGCCGCCCGTGGTCCTGAGCACGGGTCCGTTCCTGCGGGAGGGCGTCTCCGGTCGGCCGGAGGCGGTGGCCGTACGGGGGCCGGCCGGCGCCGCCGGGGTGCCGGGGGCGCTCCGGGCGCCGCGCGGGGCGCGTTCGGGCGCGTCGGTACGGGGTGCGGCCCGTTCGGGCCGTCGCCGGTTCGTCACACCGCCTCCTGTCGGGCCGCGGTCCCTTCCGTCCGCCGGGTCTCCCCCGTGGGGGCGGCGGGGCCGGCGGCCCGGTCGGCCGCCGGAGGGCGGGCCGGGGCGCGGGCGGGGCGGCCGGGGATGACCGAGCGGTGGAGGACCAGGCCGCGCAGCCAGTGCCACGTGGCGGCCGGGGGGATGACCGCGCTGGTGAGGATCATGTCGGTGATCTCCTGGCGGGTGCGGGGGCCCGGCAGGACGCGGATCAGGGTGAACTCGGCCGTGCCGGCGGCCCAGCCGAGGGCGCAGGCGAGGGCGGCCGCGCGGTGGCCGGTGAGGGCGCAGACGAGGGCGGCGGCGCCGGCGGCGGTGACGGCGCGGTGGCGGGAGAGCCGGCCGCGGGGCGCCGCCGCGCTGGCGCGCCAGTCGGGGCCGTGGAGGCGCCGCATGAGGACGTCGTCTGCGTTGCCGGCCTGCTGGCGTACGGAGGTCCAGCGGTCGGCGGCGCGGGCGGGGTGGGTGGTGCGGCGGCTCCCCTCGGCCAGGTGCCAGCCGCCGGCCAGCAGGCGCAGGGCGAGGTCGGCGTCCTCGCGGAAGGCGCGGTGGAAGCGTTCGTCGAAGCCGTCCGCCGCGTCGAGCGCCTCGGTGCGGACGGCCATGTCGGCGGTGATCCAGCGGGCGGTGGCCAGTCCGGCGGTGTTCCGCTCGTTGTCGGTGGGGCGCCGCCCCCCGGGCAGCGGGACGTCGATCCGGGCGGTGACCGCCGCCGTGTCGGCACGGGCCGCGGCGAGGTCGCGGGCCAGGTCCGCGCGCCAGGTCTCCGAGGGCACGACGTCGTCGTCGAGGAAGACGATCCAGGGGACGTTCCCGGCCCGGCGCGCCCCGGTGTTGCGGGCGGCGGCCGGTCCCCGGGCGCGGCCGGGTACCACGAGGGTGACGGGGCGGAGCGCCTCGGGTACGGGCAGGTCCGGCGGGTTCCCGCCGTCCCCGGGG
>NZ_JAPSIW010000215.1 GCF_031178505.1 Streptomyces sp.
CACTACGGTCCTTCGGCTCTGTCGCCGGGTCTCGTGAACGGTATCACAAACTATTTGAATAGGTCTTTACCCAGAGGGTGTGCCAACTGTCACACATGAGGGCTACAACGCCCGTGTGTGCAGGACATCGAGGCGACTTGTCTGGTATTGGGCCCGAAAATGCCGTTCGTCAACTCGGCGTTCCGGCCTTACGCCGGTCCGTGAAGCGCGAGCGGTTGCCGATCGCCGTCGCCCCGTTGATCCCGGCCGGCACCGGCACCCGCTCCTCCGGGGCCGCCCCGGCGACCGTCGTGGGGACGGCGGGGAGCTTGCGGCGCCGGTAGCGCGGCGGCACGAAGGACTCCGCCCAGCGGGGCGCGCGGGGCGTGAACCGGGGCAGCAGGAGCAGCACCAGACCGACCGCGCTCAGCACCGTGATGCCGAGGACGATCCACATCGAGGTCGAGTGCACCGAGTACGCGAGCGTGCCGAAGGCGATGAGCGCCGACCAGAAGTACATGATCAGCACGGCCCGGCTGTGCGAGTGGCCGATCTCCAGGAGCCGGTGGTGCAGGTGCCCCCGGTCGGCCGCGAACGGCGACTGGCCCTTCCAGGTCCGGCGCACGATCGCCAGGATCAGGTCGGCCATCGGGATCGCGATGATCGTCAGCGGGAGCAGCAGCGGGATGAAGACCGGCAGGGCGGCGTGCGTGGCCTGCCGGGTCGAGCCCTCGAAGATCTTCAGGGTGTCCGGGTCGACCTGTCCGGTGATCGAGATGGCCGAGGCGGCGAGGATCAGGCCGATCAGCATCGAACCCGAGTCGCCCATGAAGATCCGCGCCGGGTGCATGTTGTGCGGCAGGAAGCCCAGGCACATGCCCATGAGGATCACGGTGAAGAGGGTCGCCGGGGCGGCCGCCTCGATCGTGTAGCCGTACCAGAGGCGGTAGGCGTACAGGAAGAAGGCCGTGGCGGCGATGCACACCATGCCGGCGGCCAGGCCGTCGAGGCCGTCCACGAAGTTGACCGCGTTGATGGTGAGCACCACCAGCGCGACCGTGAGGAGCGTGCCCTGCCACTGGGTCAGCGAGACCACGCCCACGCCGGGGATCGGCAGCCAGAGGATCGTCAGACCCTGCACGACCATCACGCCGGCCGAGATCATCTGCGCGCCCAGCTTGATGAGGGCGTCCAGCTCGAACTTGTCGTCCAGGACGCCGATCAGCCAGATCAGGGCGGCGCCGGAGAGCAGCGCCCGGGGTTCGTTGGACAGCTCGAAGACGCTGTTCAGGTTCTGCAGGTGGTCGGCGACGAGCAGACCGGCGCACAGCCCGAAGAACATGGCGATGCCACCGAGCCGCGGAGTCGGTTCTCGGTGCACGTCGCGGGCGCGGATCTCCGGCATCGCCCCGGTCGCGATGGCGAACTTCCGCACCGGACCGGTGAGCAGATAGGTCACCGCGGCCGTGACACAGAGCGTCAGCAGGTAATCACGCACGGGCTGCCCCACAGGAATCGCTGGCCATCTCAGCCCCACACCCTAGCCGTGCCGTCCACGTGGTCTGAGACATACGGGCCACCCGAACGGTTGCGGCCGGGGCCGGCTCAGCGTCCGTACGGGGGAAATCCGCCGGTCAGCTCGCGCACCTCGGCCCGCACGCGGGCCGCCTCCGCGCCGTCGTCCCGCAGCGCGAGGCCGAACAGGGCGGCGATCCGCGCCATCTCCGGAATGCCCATGCCCTGCGTGGTGACGGCGGCCGTGCCCAGCCGGATGCCGCGCCCGTCCCCGTACGGCAGGGCGCAGGTGTCGAGCACGATCCCGGCGGCGGCCAGCCGCGCGCGGGCGGTGCGGCCGTCGACGCCGAGCGGGGCCGGGTCGGCCGTGACGAGGTGGGTGTCGGTGCCGCCGGTCGTCACCGCGAAGCCCTCGGCCTCCAGGGCGGAGGCGAGAACCCGCGCGTGGGTGACCACCTGATGGGCGTACGCGCTGAACGCCGGAGTGGACGCCTCGCCGAAGGCCACCGCCTTGGCGGCGATCGTGTGCATCTGGGCCCCGCCCTGCGTGAACGGGAACACCGCCCGGTCGATCCGCTCCGCCAGCTCCTCGCCGCACAGGATCATGCCGCCGCGCGGACCGCGCAGCACCTTGTGGGTGGTGGCGCAGACGACGTCGGCGTACGGGACGGGGTTCGGGGCCGCCCCGCCGGCGACCAGCCCGATGGGGTGGGCCGCGTCGGCGATGAGGTAGGCGCCGACCTCGTCGGCGATCGCGCGGAAGACGGCGTGGTCGAGATGGCGGGGATAGGAGACGGACCCGCAGACGATCGCCTTGGGCCGGTGGTGGCGTGCGAGGGCGGCGACCTGCTCGTGATCGACGAGACCGGTCTCGGCGTCGACGCCGTACGGGACGAAGTCGAACCAGCGGCCGGAGAAGTTCGCGGGCGAACCGTGCGTGAGGTGGCCGCCGTGTCCGAGGCCCATGGCGAGGACGGTGTCCCCGGGCTTCAGGAGGGCCGCGTAGGCCGCCAGGACGGCCGAGGAGCCGGAGTGGGCCTGCACATTGGCGTGGGCGGCCCCGAAGAGGGCGGTGGCCCGCCGTACGGCGATCCGCTCGGCGGCGTCGGCGTACTCGCAGCCGCCGTGGTACCGGTTGCCGGGGTAGCCCTCGGCGTACTTGTTGGCGAGCGGGGAGCCGAGCGCGGCGAGGACGGCGGGCGAGGTGAAGTTCTCGCCCGCGATCAGCTGCAGCCCGTCGGCCTGCCGCCGTGCCTCCCCGAGCAGCACGTCGGCGATCTCCGGGTCCTGGCGGCGCAGGACGTCGGTTTCCTCTGCGGGGGGCGCGGTGACCGGCATGGCTGACTCCGGACGTGGAGGGGTGTCACCCCCAATGTAGGCACGCCGCCGCGCCCCCGCCCGTCCACGCGGCCCGGCCGTGTCCGAAGCCCCTCCCGCGGGCCGTCCGGCGCTCCCCCGGAGCCCGGCTCCCGGCGCCCGCCGCCCGCCGTTCAGCGCTCCCCCGGGACCCCCGTCAGCGCCGTCACGACGGGGTCGAGCGCTTGGCTGATCTCCTCGCCGATGGAGCGGAAGAACGTGATCGGGGCGCCGTACGGGTCGTTGACCTCGTCCGCCTCCGCCGAGGGGGCCAGCAGCCACCCGCGGAGAGCGGCGGCGGCGCGGACGAGGGCGCGGGCGCGTTCGACCACGCCCTCGCCGCGCGGGTCCGGGAGCGTGGCCGGGTCGATCGCGCGGACCAGGCGGGTGAACTCCTTCAGGGTGAAGGTGCGCAGTCCCGCCGAGTGGCCCATGGAGATGACCTGCGCCCGGTGGTCGCGGGTCGCCGTGAGGACGAGGTCCGCGCGGATGACGTGCTCGTCGAGGAGCTCGCGGCCGACGAAGCCGCTGTAGTCCGCGCCGAAGTCGGCGAGGACGAGTTCCGCGTTGGCCTCCATGGGGGCGCCCTCGTGGCCCCAGGTGCCCGCGCTCTCCACGATGAGGCCGCCGAGGGGGTCCCCGGCGTGCCCCGGGGAGCGTTCGCCGAGGCGGACGCTCAGGGCGTGGCGGGTCAGCCGCTCGGTGATCGGCGAGCGGCAGACGTTGCCGGTGCTGACGTGGAGGATGCGGAAGGTGTTGCCGTCGTCGTACCCCGCTATGCCACGCCCCTCAGGGGCGGTCAATTGGCCACCTCGAGGTCGGGTACGACCTTCCGGAGCTCGTCCGGGGACAGCGCGCCCTCGCGCAGCAGCACCGGCACCGGGCCCGTGACGTCGACGATGGAGGACGGGAGGTCGGCGGGGGTCGGGCCGCCGTCGAGATAGACGGAGACGGAGTCGCCGAGCATCTGCTGGGCGGCGTCGCAGTCCTCCGGTGCCGGGTTCCCCGCGGTGTTCGCCGAGGTGACGGCCATGGGGCCGACCTCGGTGAGGAGTTCGAGGGCGACCGGGTGCAGCGGCATGCGGAGGGCGACGGTCCCGCGGCTGTCGCCGAGGTCCCACGCCAGGGACGGCTGGTGGCGCGCGACCAGGGTGAGGGCGCCGGGCCAGAAGGCGTCGACGAGCTCCCAGGCCTGCTCGGAGAAGTCCGTGACGAGGCCGTGCAGGGTGGTCGGGGAGCCGATGAGCACGGGCGTGGGCATGCCGCGGCCCCGGCCCTTGGCGGCCAGCAGGTCCGTGACGGCCTCGCTGCTGAAGGCGTCCGCCCCGATCCCGTACACGGTGTCGGTGGGCAGCACGACCAGTTCGCCGCGGCGGACGGCGGACGCGGCCTCGCGCAGCCCGGCCTTGCGGTCGGTCGCCTCGTTGCAGTCGTATCGCCGAGCCATCAGCTCCGGACCTCCTCGTACGCGTCGTGCTGGGTCATGGTGTCGCCTTGCGGGCGGTCGCGAAACGCGGCCGGTTGTTCAGGTCCGGGTGGTCGGCGGCGTCGGCCCAGCCGGCCTCCTCGTTGAAGATCCACGGCACCTGCCCGCCCTGGGTGTCGGCGTGCTCGATGACGACGAGGCCGCCGGGGCGCAGCAGGCGGTGGGCCGTGCGTTCGATGCCCCGGATGGTGTCGAGGCCGTCCTCGCCGGAGAAGAGGGCCATCTCCGGGTCGTGGTCGCGGGCCTCGGGCGCCACGTACTCCCACTCGGTGAGCGGGATGTACGGGGGGTTGGAGATGACCAGGTCGACCTGGCCGTCCAGCTCGGGCAGGGCGGTCAGCGCGTCGCCCTGGTGGACGGTGACGCGCGAGCCCTCGGCGTTCTTCCGGGTCCAGACGAGCGCGTCCTCGGACAGCTCGACGGCGTGCACGCGCGAGCGCGGCACCTCCTGGGCCATGGCGAGGGCGATGGCCCCGGAGCCGGTGCACAGGTCGACGATGAGGGGTTCGACGACGTCCATGGCCCGGACGGCGTCTATGGCCCAGCCGACGACGGACTCGGTCTCGGGGCGGGGCACGAAGACGCCGGGGCCCACCTGGAGCTCCAGGTACCGGAAGAACGCCCGCCCGGTGATGTGCTGGAGCGGTTCGCGGGCCTCGCGGCGGGCGATCGCCTCCCAGTAGCGGGCGTCGAAGTCCGCGTCCTTGACGTTGTGCAGCTCCCCCCGCTTGACGCCGTGCACGAACGCGGCGAGCTCCTCGGCGTCGAAACGCGGTGAGGGAACGCCGGCGTCGGCCAGCCGCTGGGTGGCCTGGGCCACCTCGGCAAGCAGCAGGTTCACGCTGGTCCTCCGTGGTGCGGGGGGTGGGGCTTGAGGGGTGCCTCGGGCGGGGGCCTCAGGCCGCGGCGAGCTTCGCCGCGGAGTCGGCGTCGACGCAGGCCTGGATGACCGCGTCGAGTTCGCCGTCGAGGACCTGGTCGAGGTTGTACGCCTTGAAGCCGACGCGGTGGTCCGAGATGCGGTTCTCCGGGTAGTTGTACGTCCGGATCTTCTCGGAGCGGTCGACGGTGCGGACCTGGCTGCGGCGCGCGTCCGCGGCCTCGGCCTCGGCCTTCTCCTGCGCGGCGGCGAGCAGCCGGGAGCGGAGGATGCGCATGGCCTGCTCCTTGTTCTGGAGCTGGCTCTTCTCGTTCTGGCAGGAGGCGACGATGCCGGTCGGCAGGTGGGTGATGCGGACGGCGGAGTCGGTCGTGTTGACGGACTGGCCGCCGGGACCCGACGAGCGGTAGACGTCGATGCGCAGGTCGTTGGCGTGGATCTCGACATCGACCTCCTCGGCCTCGGGCGTGACGAGGACGCCGGCGGCGGAGGTGTGGATGCGGCCCTGCGACTCGGTGGCGGGGACGCGCTGGACGCGGTGCACGCCGCCCTCGTACTTGAGGCGGGCCCAGACGCCCTGGCCGGGCTCGGTGGCGCCGTTGCCGCCCTTGGTCTTCACGGCGACCTGGACGTCCTTGTAGCCGCCGAGCTCGGACTCGGTGGCGTCGATGATCTCGGTCTTCCAGCCGACGCGCTCGGCGTAGCGGAGGTACATCCGGAGCAGGTCACCGGCGAAGAGGGCGGACTCGTCGCCGCCGGCGCCGGCCTTGATCTCCAGGATGACGTCCTTGTCGTCGCTGGGGTCGCGGGGCACCAGGAGCAGGCGGAGCTTGTCGGTGAGCTCCTCGCGCCGCTTCTCCAGCTCCTTGAGCTCGGCGGCGAAGTCGGGGTCGTCGTGCGCGAACTCGCGGGCGGTCTCGATGTCGTCGCCGGTCTGCTTCCAGGAGCGGTAGGTGGCGACGATCGGAGTCAGCTCGGCGTACCGCTTGTTCAGCTTGCGCGCGTTCGCCTGGTCGGCGTGGACCGACGGGTCTGCGAGCTTCTTCTCGAGGTCGGCGTGCTCGCCGACCAGTTCCTCGACCGCCTCGAACATCGGGGGCTCCTGGGGTTTTCGTCAGTTGCTACGGGACGCCAAAGCGCCGGTCCCGGCCGCCCGCGCGGGGCAGCCGTGGACCGGCGCAGGGGCTCGCTACTTCTTGGCGGAGCCGGCGGCCTTGCCGAAGCGGGCCTCGAAGCGGGCGACGCGGCCGCCGGTGTCGAGGATCTTCTGCTTGCCCGTGTAGAACGGGTGGCACTCGGAGCAGACCTCGGCACGGATGGTGCCGTCGGTCAGGGTGCTACGGGTGGTGAACGACGCGCCACAGGTGCAGCTGACCTGGGTCTCGACGTACTCGGGGTGGATCTCGCGCTTCAAGGTGTCTCCTAGTTTCGGGAGGGCTCCGGGTCGTCGCCGCGGGTTGCGGCCGGACGTGAACCGGGGCCGACGTACCAGTCTGCCAGGACTGGCCGCATCTCCCCAAACCGGGGGGCGGCGCCGGTTATTCCAGGGCTCGTCCGCGGCCGGTCCGGGGCTCGTCCGGGAGCCGTCGAGGGGCGCCGGGGCTCAGCGCACGACCCCGTCGGCCCTGCCGGTGGCGGCGTCCCGGGTGGCGGAGGCGGGGACGGGCCGGTCGGCCCTGAGGGCGGCCCAGACCTGCTGGGAGCGGGCTTCGAGCGGGACGACGCGGTTGGGGTCCCGGGGGTCGTAGACGACCGGGAGGGTGATCATGTGGACCTTGTCGGCGCCGATGCCGGAGAGGCCGCGGGCGAAGCCGGTGAGCTCCTTGACCGAGTCGAGCTCGGAGTCGGGCGTGATGGCCTTGGTGGCGGCGTCGGCGAGGCCGAGGAGCTTGGTGGGGCTGGTGAACACCCCGACGCTCCTGACCTGGGCCAGGAAGGCCTTCATGAAGGCCTGCTGGAGCTGGATGCGGCCGAGGTCGCTGCCGTCGCCGACGCTCTTGCGGGTGCGGACCAGGGCCAGGGACTGCTCGCCGTCGAGGGTGTGGGTGCCGGGGGCGAGGTCGAGGTGGCTCTTGGTGTCCTTGATGGCGCGGGTGGTGGTGACCTCGACGCCGCCGAGTTCGTCGATCAGCTTCTTGAAGCCGGTGAAGTCGACCTCGATGTAGTGGTCCATGCGGATGCCGGACATCGCCTCGACGGTCTTGACGGCGCAGGCGGGGCCGCCGGCCTCGTACGCGGTGTTGAACATGGCCCGCCGCGCCCCGGGGACGGTGGCGCCCGTGGAGTCGGCGCAGGCGGGGCGGGTGACGAGGGTGTCGCGCGGGATGGAGACGACGGAGGCCTCGGTGTGGCCCTCGTGGACGTGGACGACCATCGCGGTGTCGGAGCGGGCACCGCCCTCGTCGGGGCCGTAGGCGGCGTTGTCGCCGGCCCGGGAGTCGGAGCCGAGGACGAGGATGTCCAGGGAACCGTTGGCGAGGTCGTCGGGGCGGTCGCCGCCCAGTTGGGCGTTGATGTCGACGCCCTGGAGGTTGCCGTCGAGGCGGAGGTAGGCGGAGCCGAGGCCGGCGCCGGCGAGGACGAGGACCGCGGCGGCGCCGGCGAGGAGCACGCCGGTGCGGCGGCGCGCGGCGGGCGGCTTGCGGCGGCGTCCGGTGCCGGCACCGGGTATGCGGCCGCTCTTGTTCTGCACGGTCATCGTCTTCCTTCGGGCCCTGGGTTCACCTTCTGTGACGGCGAAACGCCCGAAAGAGTTGCATACGGACCTGTGCGCCGCCGGTGCGCCAGGGCCGGGAACGCACCGCGCCCGCCGTGCGGAAGCACGGCGGGCGCGGTGGTCGACGCAGGTCACGAGGGTGTTACGGCTCCGGGGGCCGGGCCGCCGGCCCGGGGGCCGCCCTCGCGCGCTGTGACGCGAGTCTCACGTCAGTCGTTGTTCGAGGCTCCCGGGGTGGTCTTCTGGATCTGCATCAGGAACTCGCCGTTCGACTTCGTCTGCTTGAGCTTGTCGAGCAGCAGCTCGATCGCCTGCTGCTGGTCGAGCGCGTGCAGCACGCGGCGCAGCTTCCAGGTGACGGCGAGCTCCTCGCTGCCGAGCAGGATCTCCTCCTTGCGCGTACCCGAGGCGTCGACGTCGACGGCCGGGAAGATGCGCTTGTCGGCGAGCTTCCGGTCGAGCTTGAGCTCCATGTTGCCGGTGCCCTTGAACTCCTCGAAGATCACCTCGTCCATGCGCGAGCCGGTGTCGACCAGCGCGGTGGCCAGGATGGTCAGCGAGCCGCCGTCCTCGATGTTGCGCGCGGCACCGAAGAAGCGCTTCGGCGGGTACAGCGCGGTCGAGTCGACACCACCGGACAGGATGCGGCCGGAGGCGGGCGCGGCGAGGTTGTACGCACGGCCCAGGCGGGTGATGGAGTCGAGCAGGACGACCACGTCGTGACCCAGCTCCACGAGGCGCTTGGCGCGCTCGATGGCCAGCTCGGCGACGGTGGTGTGGTCCTCGGCCGGACGGTCGAAGGTCGAGGAGATGACCTCGCCCTTGACCGACCGCTGCATGTCGGTGACCTCTTCCGGACGCTCGTCGACCAGGACGACCATCAGGTGGCACTCGGGGTTGTTGTGGGTGATCGCGTTGGCGATCGCCTGCATGATCATGGTCTTGCCGGTCTTCGGCGGGGCCACGATCAGACCGCGCTGGCCCTTGCCGATCGGCGACACGAGGTCGATGATCCGCGTGGTCAGCACGCCCGGGTCGGTCTCCAGACGGAGGCGGTCCTGCGGGTACAGCGGGGTCAGCTTGTTGAACTCCGGGCGGCCGCGGCCGGAGTCGGCGGCCATGCCGTTGGCGGAGTCCAGGCGGACCAGCGCGTTGAACTTCTCGCGGCGCTCGCCCTCCTTGGGCTGCCGGACGGCGCCCGTGATGTGGTCGCCCTTGCGCAGGCCGTTCTTGCGGACCTGGGCGAGGGAGACGTACACGTCGTTCGGGCCCGGCAGGTAGCCGGAGGTCCGGATGAACGCGTAGTTGTCGAGGATGTCGAGGATGCCCGCGAC
>NZ_JAPSIW010000939.1 GCF_031178505.1 Streptomyces sp.
GACTGCTCGGAGAAGCGGCGGATCAGCTCCTCGAAGATGTAGCCCATGTTGTGGTTGGGCACCGTCTCCGGACGCAGGTCCAGGTCGGTGAACTTGCCGATGACCTGGTAGAGCAGCCCCGCGCTGTCCAGCCGCTTGACCTGCTGGGCGAAGTCGAAGCGGTCCAGGACGCCGCGGGCGTTGTCGGAGAACGCCCCGAGGTACACGGTGAGGTTCCTCGCCGCGTTCTGCGGGTCCGCCGCGATCTTCCTCAGGGTCAGCGTGGACCGGTTGTAGAAGGAGTGGCCCGAGGCCCGGCGCAGGAAGCGGTCCGGGTCGATGTCACCGTCCTTGTACCGCTCCGCGATCTCGGCGACCTTCTCGCGGGTCGGTTCCAGCACGCACTCCAGTCGCCGCAGCACCGTGAACGGCAGGATGACCTTGCCGTAGTCGGACTGCTTGTAGTCCCCCCGCAGGAGGTCGGCGACGGACCACGCGTGGTTCGCCAACTCCGTGTGCTTGCTGCTGTTCAAGACTTCTTCCGTTTCCCTTCCGGGGCCGGTACGGATGACTGTCGGCGCGGCGGGGAGGGCGTTGCCCGTCCGTCCGCGACAGGAATGAGGGGTCTCAGAGCCTAGAGGGACTCCGGCACCAGTTGTCCGCCCGTGAGCCCCCCGCTCACGAGCCGTGCTGTCTCCTCGGCGAGGTGCTGTGCGCGCCGCGCCTGTTCGCGCAATGCTTCGACGTGGCGGAAGGCCTCGCCGTACCGGCGCTGCTCCGCCAGCGGCAGCAGCGGTACGCGCAGCCGCCCCGGGCTGAGGTGGAGCGTGGAGCTGCCGGTCGAGGCGCCGGCCAGGTTGGCCTCGGAGCTGAGGAAACCGAGGAGGAACCAGGGGTCCAGCCGTGCCGGGTCCGGCCGGAACAGGTGGACGCCGGTCCCCAGCAGGGCGCCGGCCTCCGCCTCGCCCGCGATCCGGGCCACGGGGCCGCTGCCGCCGACCAGATTGCGGACCAGTACGTCGCCCGCGGCGATCTCCGGCGTCTGCTCGGCCCGCATGTCCGGGGCCCGCCCCGTCGGCCCGGTCCCGTGGGCTATGTCGTCGCCCGTCAGGACGGGCCGGCGTTCCCCGCCGTCGGCGCCCGCCCGCGCGTCCCCCGCCTCGGCGGCCGTCGCCCGCGGTGAGATGGGCACCGTACGCAGCACCTTCAGCGCCCCGCCGCGCGCCAGGTCCGACACTGTGGCCGTGCGCCACTCGCGGGCCGAGGCCCCCGCGGCGCCCCACGGCGCCGTGCCGGCCCGTTCGGCCACCGCCCGCGCCGCCGCCGCCAGTTCCTCACGGAACGCCGCGGCCTCGCGGGCCAGTTCCGGCGGGTCGACGTCCGCCCGGGAGGCCCGGACCTGCCGGGCCGGGGTCACGTCGACGACCTCGTCGAGCAGGTCGACCACGCTCACCGCCCGCGCCACCCCGGCCCGCGCCGCGAAGCCGTCCGGGTCCCCGGCGTACGCCGTCCACGCGGAGACGATCCGCTCCGTCACCCGCGCCCAGTCCACCGCACCCGAACGGGTGCCGCCGCGCCCCGGCGCCGCCGGCTCGCCCGCGGTGTCGACGAAGAGCACCGTCCGGTACGCGGGCCGGGTCGGCTCCGGGCGCTGGAGCACCCACACCTGGAGACCGATGTGGAGCGGGATCGCCGCCCCCGGCGGCAGGGCCGCCACCGCCCGCAGCGCGCCGCTGCGGACCAGCTCGGCGCGGACACGGCGGCCGGAGGAACGGGACGCGGTGGCCGGCGGGAGGAGCAGCACGGCGTGGCCGCCCGGTTCGAGGTGGGCCAGCGCGTGCTGGACCCAGGCCAGTTCGGACTCGGCGCGAGGCGGGAAGCCGTACGCCCAGCGCGAGTCGTAGGCCAGTTCGTCGTGGCCCCAGTCCCGGTCGCCGTAGGGCGGGTTGCACAGCACGGCGTCGACGGTGAGGTCGGGGAAGGCGTCGACGCGCAGGCTGTCGCCCGTGCGCACGGTGACGTCCGTGCCCTCCTTCACCGTCAGGGTCAGGCCCACGGCGGTGCGCCGGGCCTGTACGGGCAGGCTGTCCTGCCCGTACAGCTCGTACGCACCGCGCGCCGCGGCGGCCGCCAGCAGGGTGCCGCTGCCGCAGGCGGGGTCGAGGACGCGGGCGGGGGAGCCGGGGACCAGGCGGGCCAGCAGGTCGGCGAGCGGGGCCGGGGTGCGGTAGGCGCCGCTGGCGGCGCTGTCCTCCAGCTCCCGCTCCGCCAGGACGCCCAGCGCCGTCTGCGCGCCCTCGTCGCGCACGCAGAGCAG
>NZ_JAPSIW010000216.1 GCF_031178505.1 Streptomyces sp.
AACGACCCGGCACCGCACCGCACCGCGCGGAACGCATCGATCCCGGCCGGCCCGGCACCGACGCCGGCCGGCGCGGCTCCGTCGGAGAAGCCGGGAGCGGCCCGGAAGCGCCCGTCACGGTCCGGCTCCCACCGCCGCCCGTCACCCGCCCGGCGGACGGCCGGCCGGGTGCGCCTCCGGGGAGCCCCGCCGGCCCCGCGCCGGACCGCGACCACCCGCGCCGCTCTCCCCACCGGACCGCACCCGACCGCCCGCCGCCGTACCCGCCCGCCACTCGAACCGCTCCCCCGCCGCCCCGTACGTTTCCGCCGCGCCGGACCGGTAATCCGCCCGGCATGGAGACGCTCACCCCTCTCGCCCGAACCGTGTCGGCCCTCCGGGCCGCCCTGCCCAAGACCCGGGGGCCCGGCCGCGTCCTCGACGCCCTGGACCGCTGGGAGTCGTTCGAGGGTGTGGACCCCGTGACGGACGCGCTCAGATCCCTGGTGCGGTCGCTGCCGCTCGGCGGGGCCCGGGACGTGCTGCACGGCCGCTGGCTGGGCCACCCCGTGCACCCGCTGATGGTGCAGCTGCCGGTCGGGGCCTGGCTCTCGGCCGCGGTGCTCGACGTCCTGCCGGGAAAGCGCCGCGCGGCGCGCGCGCTCGTCGCCACCGGTCTCGCCGGGGCGGCACCGGCCGCCGTGGCCGGCTGGGTGGACTGGGCGGAGCTGCGCCGCCCGCAGATGCGCGCGGGGCTGCTGCACGCCGTGGCCAACACCACCGGAGTCGTCTGCTACGCCGTGTCGCTGTCGGCCCGGTGCCGGGGACGGCACTGGCGCGGCAAGGCCTGGGGTTTCGCGGGCCTGACGGCCGTGGCCGTCGGCGGCGCGCTCGGCGGCCACCTGTCGTACCGGCTGGGCGCGGGGGCGAACCACGCCGAGGAGGTGCCGGATCTGGTCGGGTCCGGCTGGCACGAGCTGGGCGACGTGACGGACCTGCCGGTGGACCGCCCCCGGCGGGGCATGATCGGCACGGTGCCGGTGGTGATGGTCCGCACCGGCGACGGCCTGGTGCACGTGCTGGCCGAGCGGTGCAGTCACATGGCGGGACCGCTGGCCGAGGGGACGGTCGAGGACGGCTGCCTGCGCTGCCCCTGGCACGGCAGTACGTTCCGTCTCTCGGACGGGTGGAACGTGACGGGTCCGGCCACCGCCCCCCAGCCCGTCTTCCGTACGCGGGTCGTGAACGGCCGTCTGGAGGCCCGCCTGGAGCCGGCCGCCGCGCGCGACCGCGCTCCGGAGGAGGACGCGGAACACCGGTCGGGCGAAGCGGCCTGACGAACCGTCGGGCCCCTGACCGGTCCTGCCGGGCGGGGCACCCGCGGGCACGGTGACGGCCCGTCGGCGGCGCTCACGGGCCGGCAGCCCGTTTTGGATTGTCGGACGATCATCAATACGATCCGGCGATGATCACGAGAAAACGGCTGGCGACCGGGGCCTGCGCGCTGCTCGCCGCCCTGAGCGCAGCGCTCCTGCCGACGGGCGCGGCCGCCGACGAGCCGGTGGCCGAGGAATCCCCCAAGGTCGAGCTGGTCCTCGACGTCAGCGGCTCGATGCGGGCCCGCGACATCGACGGCCAGTCCCGCATGACCGCCGCCAAGCAGGCCTTCAACGAGGTGCTCGACGCCGTCCCGCAGGAGGTCCGGCTCGGCATCCGCACCCTGGGCGCCGACTACCCGGGGCCCGACCGCAAGCGCGGCTGCGAGGACACCCGGCAGCTCTACCCGGTCGGACCGCTGGACCGCACCGAGGCCAAGACGGCCGTCGCCACGCTCGCCCCGACCGGCTGGACGCCGATCGGTCCGGCCCTGCTCGGCGCCGCCGACGACCTGGGGACCGACGGGGCCACCAAGCGGATCGTGCTCATCACCGACGGCGAGGACACCTGCGCGCCGCTCGACCCCTGCCAGGTGGCGCGGGAGATCGCGGCGAAGGGCATCCACCTCGTCATCGACACCCTCGGCCTGGTGCCGGACGCCCGGACGCGGCAGCAGCTGACGTGCATCGCCGAGGCCACCGGAGGCACGTACACCTCCGTCCATCGCACCGACGAACTCTCCCGCCGCGTGCGCCAGTTGGTCGACCGCGCCGCCGATCCGGTCGTGCCGCCCGTGGCCACCCGGGGCACCGATCGGTGCGCCGGCGCGCCGCTGCTCCGGCCGGGCGTGTACACGGACCGCGAGACCTTCGGCCAGCACCGCTGGTACCGGGTGGAGGTGCTGCCCGGCCAGGAGCTGCGCGCCTCGGTCAGCATCGCCTCGGACCGGCAGGTCCACCGCGACTACGGTGTCCTGCTCCGGGCGGTCACCCCCGCCGGGCGGGAGATCGTCCGGGGTTCGGAGGCCGGGGACGGCCGGACGGACGTGATCTCGACGGGGCTGCGCCACCCCGTGCCCGAGCGTGACGACGACGGCCCGGGCGACGCGAAGCCCGCCGCCGAGACGGTCTGCCTGCAGGTCAGCAACTCCTTCTCCGCTCCCCCGTCGGTACGGACGACGCCCGGCATGCCCGTCGAGCTGAGCGTCGACGTCGTGGACGGCCCGGCCGGCGCCTCCGACCTCGCCGCGTTCGGGCTCGGTCGCGGCTGGTGGCTGCTCGGTGCGCTCGTCCTGGCCGGCTTCCTGGCCGGGCTGATCCGGGGCTGGCTGTCCCGTTGGCGCGTCGCCGTCTGGAGGACCAACTGATGCGTACCCTGCGAATGTTCGGCGCGGCCGTGACGGCCGCCGCGGCCCTGCTGGGCCCGGCCGCCCCGGGAGCCCTCGCGGGCCCGGCCGCTTCCGCCGCCCGGACGGAGTCTTCCGCCATCCCGGCGACGCCCGGTTCCGACGCCGAGGCCGGCCCCACGGAGGCGGGCACCACCTTCCGTACCGCCGCCGCCTTCCGCCCCGGTCAGGAGGCGACGGCGCAGGCCGCCACGGGCGACTACCTGTACTGGGTCTTCCCCGCGGACACGGGCGAGCGCCCGGCCGTGCGCGCCGCGGTCACGCTGCCCGCGGCCTCGCTGCGGCACGGCCCCGCCACCTGGCGGATCGACGTGTACGACGGGCTGCGCCGGCGCCAGCCCTGCATGTACGGCACGCAGGCCCGGGCCGCGGCGCGGGACGCGGCGGAGGTCCGCCTGACGTGCGTCCTGCGGCCCGTCCGGGGCGCGGCGGACCCGTGGGCCGGCGACCCGCTGCCGGGGAGCTACTTCGTACGGCTCACGGTGACCTCGCTGCCCGACGAGGACCTGGGCCAACCGTTCACCGCCCGCCTCGGGGTGGACGTCCGGGACGAGGGCGGCGCGCACGCCGCCGACGGCCCTCCGGCCGTCCCGCTGGTGCCGGGGGCGACGACCGCCGACGTGGCGGAGGCCGAGACCGCGGCCGGCCGCACGCCGGCGGTGGACGCCGCCGCCCCGGAGGACGGCTGGGCCTCGGCCTGGTGGTCGGACCGCTGGCTCTGGACAGCGGCCGGCGGGGTGCTCGCGGCGCTCGCCGGAGTCGGCGGACACGCCCTCACCCGTGGCTCGGGCCGGCCCGCCCGGACACCGCCCGGCGCCTGACGAGCCCGTACCGCAGAGCCCGAAGGCCCCCACCGCTCCCCTGCGGTGGGGGCCTTGCGCCGTCCGGGGCCGTCGTGTTCCGGGCCGTGCCCGGCCCGGCCACCGACGTCTCACCCGGATGAGGGGCCGGACGGGCACACCACGGGGACCAAAGGGTAGGCGTACGGATCAGCAGACGTGTCCGTGTCAGGAAGGCAGCCCCATGAGCGCACCGGCCCACCCGCCCGCGGTCCCCGAAACACGCCCCGAACCGCGGAGGTCGGCGGTGGTGTGCGGCGTGATCGGGGCCGCCGTGATGGCCGCGGTCGACGAGATCGTCTTCCACCAGGTCCTCGGCTGGCACCACTTCTACGACCGCTCGACCCCCGCCGTGGGGCTGCTGTCGGACGGGCTGCTGCACACCGCCGAACTGCTCGCCCTGGTCGCCGGGTTCTTCCTCTTCGCCGATCTGCGCCGCCGCCGCGCCCTGGCACCGGGCCACGCCCGGGCCGGCTTCTTCCTGGGTCTGGGGATCTTCCAGCTCTTCGACGGCGTCGTGGACCACAAACTGCTGCGTCTGCACCAGATCCGTTACGGCGTGGACGTCACCCCCTACGACTGGGCGTGGAACGCCTGCGGTCTGGTCCTGCTGCTGACCGGCGTGGCCCTGGCCGTCCGCGCGGCCCGCCGGGACCGGGCCGGGGCCGTGGTGTGATCCTCGCGCACGCGCACCACGGTACGGCCGGGGACCCGGACCTGGCGGGACTGGTCGCCGCGGCGGCCTGCGCACCGGCGGTCGCCGCCTACGCGGCGGCCGCGGCCCGCCTGCGGCGCCGCGGGGACGCCTGGTCGAGGTGGCGCGACGCGTCGTTCGCCTCCGGCGGTACGGCCCTGGGGTGGGCGGCGGCGGGCCCGCTGCCGGGCGGTCCCTTCACCGCCCACGTGGTGCAGCACCTGATCGTGGGAATGGCGGCCCCGCTGCTGTTCGTCCTCGCCCGCCCGCTGACCCTCGTCCTGCGCGTCCTGCCTCCCGGCGCCGGGCGCAGAGGCCTCCTCACCCTGGCGCACTCCCCCGGGGTGAGCCTTCTCCTCTTCCCTCCGCTGGCGGCCCTGATCGACATCGGGGGGCTCTGGCTGCTCCACCGCACCGGGCTGTTCGCCGCCGTGCGCCACCTCCCGTGGCCGCACGCCCTGGTCCAGGCCCATGTCCTCGCCGCCGGACTGCTGTTCACCTTCTCCGTCACTCAACTCGACCCGGTGCGCCGCCGCTGGAGCCCGGCGCTGCGCGGGGCGACCCTGCTGGGCGCCGGAGCCGCGCACGCCGTTCTCGCCAAGAGCCTGTACGCGACGGCGCCCCCCGGCACCGCCTTCACCGCCGCCGACCTGCGCACCGGGGCACAGGTCATGTACTACGGCGGTGATCTGGTCGAGGTCGCGCTGGCCGTCGTCCTGGCCGGCTCCTGGTACGCGGCCACGGGCCGCGCGTGGGCACGGCGGCACCGGGCGGGGCCGCGCGCGGGGCGGGGCACCGCCGTGGCGGCCCCACGGGAAGCGACACGGCACACCGGGACCGCCGGCCGGCCCGTCGGCGCGGTACCGCCGAACGGACTCAGAAGGTGATGTCGGCCGCGTCCTCGATCCGGCCGTTCATGTTCCGCTCGATCATCCGCAGCGCGGCCTCCGCCAGGTCCTCGTGGATGTGGGCGACCGCGTCCCGGGGGACCGTGACCCGCAGGTGGCGGATGTGCGCGTCCAGGGCCGAGTAGAGGACGCACTGCTCGGTGACCTGGCCCGTGAGCACGAGGTCGGTCACGTCGAGGGACTGGAGCAGGTAGCCGAGCGGGGTTTCGTAGAACGCCGAGTGGCGCGCCTTCACGACGAAGAGGGCGTCCTCGTCGGGCCGGACCGGGTCGACCAGTTCGGGGTGGCGGCCCGCGAGCGCCATGTCGAGGATCTCCCCGTGGTGGGAGCGCCACTGGCCGAAGTTGTCGTTGGCGTAGACGACCGGCGCACCCGCTTCCCGGGCCCGCCGCAACAGGTCGGTGATCGCGGGCATCGCCTCCTTCACCGACGGCACGAGCAGGTCCGCGTCCTCGTGCTCGTACGTGTTCAGCATGTCGATCACGAGGAGCGCCGAGCGCGCCATGGCAGCCTCCGCTTCTTCCGGTCTTCCGTCACTTCCTTCTCCTCCGCCTTCCCCCGTCTCCCGGATTACCTCCCCGGGCGGTGGCCCGCATCCGGAGCGGGTGCCGCGCACGCCCCGGGCGTGGTGTGCTGGTGGAGAGGGGGCTGTCCAGCAGCTCACGAGGAGGAAGTGCCATGGCGATCCTCGTTCACGCCGTCCTCGACGGCCTGCGCACGGAGCAGTACGACGCGCTCAACGCCCAGCTCCGGACCACGCCCGAGATCTTCGACGGCTGCCTCTCCCACGCGTGCGTGGCGACCGACAGCGGCCTGGAGATCTTCGACGTGTGGGAGAGCGAGGAGAAGATGCGGGCGTTCGCGGACCGGATGATGCCGGTGGCGACCGGCCTCGGCTGGCCCGAAGGGCCGGAGCCGCGTGTGGTGGCCGTGTACAACCACTGGGTGCCCGGCGCCGGCGGCTGACCGGACCGCACGCCCCGCGCCCACCACCCTGAATCCGCTGTTCCCCTTTTTTCCCTTTACAGTTCGCACCACGAACTACTACTGTTCGTAGTGCGAACCAATTGGGATGTCTTCCGAGGGGGAACAATGAACGCAGTCGTCGCGGTCATCGGTGGCGGCTACGGCGGAGCCGCCGTCGCCAAGGCGCTGGACGAGGCGGCCGATGTCGTCCTGGTCGAGCCGAAGGACGCGTTCGTGCACGCGGCAGGCTCGCTGCGGGCACTCGTGCGGCCCGACTGGGCGGAGAACATCTTCTTCCCGTACGACCGGCTGCTGAGCCGCGGCCGGGTGGTGGCGGAGCGGGCCGCCTCCGTCGACGCGAAGGGCGTCACCCTTGCCTCGGGGGCCCGGATCGACGCGGACTACGTGGTCCTCGCGACCGGCTCCTCCTACCCGTACCCGGCGAAGTTCGAGACCGACTCCGCCCGGGAGGCGCTCGGCGGCCTGCGCGCCACGCACGGGGAACTGGCCCGCGCCGAGCGGGTGCTGATCAGCGGCGCCGGGCCGGTGGGGCTCGAACTCGCCGGTGAGATCAAGGCGGTCTGGCCCGGGAAGCGGGTGACGGTGGTGGACCCGGGCACGACGCTGATGCCGGCCTTCGCCGACGGGCTGCGGGACGACCTGCTCGCCCAGCTCGACGCCCTGGGCGTGGAGCTGCGGCTCGGCGTCACCCTCTCCGAGGAGCCGCCCGGCGGCCCCGGCCGCGCCGGGGCGTTCACCGTCGCCACCTCCGACGGCGGGGAGGTCACGGCCGACATCTGGTTCCGCTGCCACGGCGTCCGCGTCCACAGCGACTTCCTCGCCCTGGAGCTCGCGGAGGCGCTGACGCCCGCCGGACACGTACGGGTGGACGAACACCTGCGGGTCGAGGGGCAGGAGCGGGTGTACGCCGTCGGTGACATCACCGCGCTCGACGAGGCCAAGATGGCCGGTTACGCGATGCAGCACGCCGAGGTCGTGGCCGCGAACATCGGGGCCCAGGTGCGCGGCGAGCTGCCCGAGAGCACCTACCGTCCCTCGCCGATCCCGTCCGTCCTGCTGCCCCTGGGGCCGCTGGGAGGCGTGGGTCAGTTCCCGTCGCCGGACGGACCGATGGTCCTGCCGGCCGGGACGGTCTCCCAGTACAAGGGGAACGACCTGTTCACCGGCCGCTTCGCCGAGCTGTTCGGGACCGGAGTCCCGGCGACGGCGTAGGACGCGGGCCGGGGGCCGCGCTCCGGTCCCAGGGCCGGGGCCGGTGGAGGCCGGCCACGATCAGGGGCGCGCGGGCGGCGACGCGCGCCCCTTCCGGGGTCATTCCTGGTCGGCGAAGACGTCCGGCACCTCGTTGTCGGTGACGACCCGGCCGAGCAGTCCGGCGAGGAGTTCCCGCTCGGGGCCGTCGAGTCCGGCGGGCAGCTCCGCGATCCGGCGGCAGGTCTCGGCGTAGAACTCCTCGGCCGTCCGGGCCCCTTCCCCGGTCAGGGCGACCTGTACGGCCCGCCGGTCGGTGGGGCAGGTCTCGCGGTGGACGAGACCGAGCCGCGAGGTCCGGTCGACCAGACCGGTGAGACTGGACTTGGCGAGGCCGAGCTTGCCGCCGAGTTCACTCATCCCGGTCGGGCCGGGCATGAGGACGCACAGCAACTGCCCCTGCTGCGGGGTCAGCCCGTACACGCGGCTCGCCGCCGCGTAGACCTCGTTCACGAGAAAAGCCGAGCGCACCAGTGCGGTGACGATCCCGAGCTTTCCACCCTCGTCCTTCGCCATGCCGACACCCTACCCGCGGAAACCCGGAAATTCGCATCACGAACTATTCGACCGGCGTTCCCCGCCCGTCGCTCGGCGTGGGCGCCTCCGCTTCCATGCGGCGGGCGCCTTCCAGGACCGCCTGGCGGATCCGGTGGTAGGTGCCGCACCGGCAGACGTTGCGGATGGCGTCGAGGTCGGCCTCGCCGATCTCCCGGCCGGCCTCGCGGGCCCGGCGGACGGCCGCGACGGCGGTCATGACCTGCCCGGGCTGGCAGTAGCCGCACTGGGCCACGTCCAGGTCGAGCCAGGCCTCCTGCATCGGGTGCAGTGCGGCGCCCACCGTGTCGGGAAGGCCCTCGATGGTGGTCACCTCGTCGGTGGGGCCGAGATCCCCGACGGGTACGGCGCAGGGCGTGAACGCCCGGCCGTTGAGGTGGCTCGTACAGGCCTGGCAGACGCCGACCCCGCAGCCGTACTTGGGGCCGGTGACGCCGAGGACGTCGCGCAGGACCCACAGGAGGCGGACGTCCCCCTCGATGTCGGCGGTGACGGCCTTGCCGTTCAGGATGAAGGTGTGCTGCGGCACGAGGGCTCCAGGTCTCTACAGGGCGCGGTCGCGGCCGTCGGCCGGGGAGGCGGGCACGGGCGGAACGGTGGGCAGGGGGGTGAAGGCGAGCGGTTCGCGGTGGTTGACGGGGAAGACGGTCGGCATGGTGCCGGTCGCCCGCCCGTAGGCGCAGGCGACGGCGGCCATGGCGCCCGCGACCGCCAGCTCGCCGGCCCCGCCCGGCTCGTCGCCCGTCGGCGGCATCACGATGATCTCCAGTTCGGGCGGGGTGTTCCACTGCCGGGTGTAGAAGTACTGGTCCCAGCTGCCCTCGAGGAAGTGGCCGTCGCGCAGGTGGAGCCCTGAGGTGAGGGTGATCGCGATGCCGTCCGCGATGCCGCCCATCATCTGGGCCTCCAGTCCTCGCGGGTTGACGGCGAGGCCGACGTCGACGGCGCACACCACCTTGGTGACACGCGGACCCGTGTACGCGTCGCGGATCCGCCGCCCCGTCGTCGCGGGGCGGCAGTCGATCTCGGCGAGGACGGCGACGACGGAGTGGTACTCGGCGTGGACGGCGATGCCCTGCGCCGTGCCGGGGGCCATGGTCCGGCCCCACTCCCCCGCCTCCGCCGCCTTCTCCAGTACGGCCCGGGCCCGTGCGTCCTTCAGGAGCCTGCGGCGCATCGCGTACGGGTCCTGGTTCGTACGGCGGGCGACCTCGTCGAGGACGAGCTCCTGGGCGCAG
>NZ_JAPSIW010000940.1 GCF_031178505.1 Streptomyces sp.
GGTGACGCGTACGTCCTCAAGCACATCGTGCACGACTGGCCCGAGGAGCAGGCGCTGCAGATCCTGCGCAACGTGCGCGAGGCCCTCGCGCCGGGCGGCAAGCTGCTGCTGATCGAGATGGTGCTGCCCGAGGACGCCAACGCGCCGCACTCGGGCAAGCTGGTCGACCTGTGGCTGATGCTGCTGGTGGGCGGCAGGGAGCGCACCGCCTCGCAGTACGCCGATCTGCTGGGCCGGGCGGGCTTCCGCCTGGAGCGGGTGGTCCAGACGGCCTCCGCGGTCTCCGTCGTCGAGGCCGTCCCGGTCTGACCCGCACACCGTTTCGTCACCGGCGTACGGCCCCGGTCCGCAGCCTCGCGGACCGGGGCCGTTCGTGATGCCCGGGCCGTGGTGCTGGCCGGGGCCGTACGTGGTTTCCAGGGGCGTCCGCGCGGTGTCCGGGGAGGTTCGCGCGGTGTCGGGGGCCGGCCGCGCACGCCTTCGCCCCGGCGCACGGTGTGCGCCGGGGCGAAGGCGTGGGGGGTCAGCGGGCCGGGCCGAACCAGCGCTCCAGGGCCGGCGCGAGGCCGGTCGCCGACGTCGCCGAGGCCCAGGCCACATAGCCGTCGGGCCGGATCAGCAGGGCCTTGATGCCGGTCAGGGAGTCGGCGGCGTCGGTGGGCTTGGCGACCGCGGTCACCGTGTCCACCCGGTCCCGGTGGCCGGCCACCGCCCGCCGCACCGCGGGGTCGTCGCCGAGGTCCAGCACCACGCCGCGCCCGGCGTGCAGCAGCCGCGCGACGGGCGTCTCACCGTCCGGGCCGACCAGCAGCCGCGGCGGCATCCGGCGGCCCAGCAGGGCGTGCTCCTCGCCGGTGTCCTCCCCGAGGTCGTAGCGGATGTCCAGGTGGCTGACGATGCCCGCCAGGTGCCGCTTGACGTCGTCGTACCGGACCAACTCGCCGAACAGCTCGCGCAGCGGTTCGGACTCGGCGCCGCCGAGGTAGACGATGCCCTGTGCGCGGGTGTTCATCAGCAGGCGCCGGCCCGCCGGGTGCCGTTCGGCGTGGTAGGTGTCCAGCAGCCCGGCGGGGGCGTCCCCGCGCACGGCGGCGGCCAGCTTCCAGCCGAGATTGGCCGCGTCCTGCACGCCGGTGCTCAGCCCCTGCCCGCCGGCCGGCAGATGGATGTGGGCCGCGTCGCCGGCCAGGAAGACCCGACCGCGCCGGTACTCGGAGGCCTGGCGGGTGGCGTTGGTGAAGGAGCTGACCCAGTCGGCGCGGCCGGCGCTGATGTCCTCACCGGTGATGTCCTGCCAGGCGGCGGCGACCTCCTCGTAGGTCACCGTCCGTTCCCGGTCGTGGGCGGGGCGGCCGTCGGGGCAGACGATGATGCGCCACACGTCCTCGGTGAGCGGCGCGGACATGACCATGCCGTTGCGCAGCCGCTCCCCCAGGAAGCGGGGGCGCAACTCGACACCGGTGATGTCGGCCAGGTACATGCCCTGGGTGGCGTCGGTGCCGGGGAAGTCGAAACCGGCGGCCTTGCGCACCCGGCTCGCGCCGCCGTCGCAGCCCACCAGGTAGGAGGCGCGCAGACGCCGTTCGACGCCCTCGGCGTCCCGGACGGTGATCTCGACGTCGGGGCCGTCCAGGAAGCCGTCGGCCAGGGAGACGAACTCCCAGCCACGGCGTATGTCGGCACCGGTCTCGCTCGCCCACGCCTCCAGCACCGCCTCGGTCTGGCCCTGCGGGATGCCCCGGGCTCCGAAGTGGGCGTCCTGCAGCACGGTGAAGTCGAACTGGGTTCCGCCGAAGTGCCCCATGGGGCTCGTCTCCAGCGTCTCGCCCTGTCCGAACCGAGGCAGCAGTCCGCGTGCGTCGAAGGTCTCCATGGCGCGGGCGGTGAAGCCCAGTCCACGTGACTGGCCCGTGGGCTCGGCCAGCTTCTCGATCACGACGACTCGGGCTCCGCCCAGGCGCAGTTCGCCGGCGAGCATCAGTCCGCTGGGGCCGGCACCGACGACTATGACGTCGGTGTCCGCCGCTGTCCCTGCCATGGTTGTCCTTCCTGCAGTGGGAATCGTTCGGGCGCTGCGGGGGGTGGCACCGGCGGCGTCCGGGCCGCACGGACGGGGGTTGTCAGCGGGGCGGGCCGAACCAGCGCTCGAGGGCCTCGCGCAGGCCCTCCTCGCCGTCACCCCGGCCGGCCCAGGCGATGTGGCCGTCGGGGCGCATCAGGAGGCGGTCGGCGTGCTCCAGGTCCTCGGGCCGCTCGGGGCGGGCCGGCATGGACGTGACCCGGTCGGCCCAGCCG
>NZ_JAPSIW010000941.1 GCF_031178505.1 Streptomyces sp.
TGCGCACCTTCAGCCAACAGGGCCTGTTCGTCGTCGGCGGGGCCCTGACCGACCGGTACGGTCCCCGCCCCGTCGTCCTCACCGGTGTCACGCTGGGGATCGCGGGTTCGTCTGGCTCGCGTACGCGACGAGCGCGTGGACGGTCACCGGGGCCGTGGTCCTGGTCGGCTTCGCCGCCGCCCTCTTCTCCCCGGCCGTCGAGTCGGAGATGGCCCGCGAGGCGCTGCGCGCCGAGCAGGCCGGCGGCCCCCGGCGCACCCGCACCCTGGCCCGCTTCTCGGCCGGCGGCCAGGCCGGCGCCCTCCCGGTCCTCGGCACGCTCCTCGTGCACGGGGCGGGCGAGGCTCCCTTCCGCGCCGCCTGTCTCGCCGGGGCCGCCCTCTTCGTCCTCGTCCTCGCCGCCCACGCCCGGCTGATGCCCCGCGGCGGCGCCACCCGGGAACGCCTCGGCCCCGTCCGCCGCCGCGCGATCCCCCGCGACCGCCGCTTCCTCCGCCTCGCCCTCGCCTGCTCCGCCTACCTCCTCGCCCACAACCAGCTCTATCCGGCGCTGCCCGCGGGACTCGACCGCGTCACCGGCTCCCAGGCGTCGCCCGGCTGGTTCTTCGCCCTCTCCTCCGCGCTGGTCGTCCTCGACTCGGGGGAACGCCGGGCCGCCGCCGTCCTGGACGCCCCGGCCATGGTCCGGGCCGGCCTGCTCCTCCTCGCCGCCGCGTCCGCCGCCGGCGCCGCACTCCGCCCCCTCGGCGGCCCCGGCGCGGCACCTTCACCGTCCTGCTGACCCTGGGCCAGACGCTGATCCTCCCGGCCCCCCGCGCCCTGCTCCCCGACCTGGTCCCACCCGCCCACCTGGGCCTGGCGACCGGCGCCCTCTCCTCCCTCGCGGGCCTCACGGTCCTCGCCGCCTCACCCCCGACGGCCACCCTCCTCACCCTCCCGGGCCCCACCCCCTGGCTCCTCCTGGCAGCCCTCCCCCTCCAGGCGATCCCCGCGGCCCCCTCGGCACCCCCGGTCACCGCGAGCCCTCACCCGGACATGACGAAGCCCCCGGCCCTCCCGAAGGAGGAGCCGGGGGCCGTGGAGCGCTTCCTAGATGTCCCTGAAGATCTCGATCTGCGCCCCCACCGAGTTCAGCCGCTCCGCCAGGTCCTCGTACCCCCGGTTGATGACGTAGACGTTCCGCAGCACCGAGGTGCCCTCGGCCGCCATCATCGCGAGCAGGACGACCACGGCCGGGCGCAGCGCCGGGGGGCACATCATCTCGGCTGCGCGCCAGCGGGTCGGGCCCTCGACGAGGACGCGGTGGGGGTCGAGGAGCTGGAGGCGGCCGCCGAGGCGGTTGAGGTCGGTGAGGTAGATGGCCCGGTTGTCGTAGACCCAGTCGTGGATGAGGGTCTTGCCCTGGGCGGTGGCCGCGATGGCCGCGAAGAAGGGGACGTTGTCGATGTTGAGGCCCGGGAAGGGCATCGGGTGGATCTTGTCGATCGGCGCCTCCAGCTTGGAGGGGCGGACCGTCAGGTCGACCAGGCGGGTGCGGCCGTTGTCGGCGGCGTACTCGGGGGAGCGGTCGTGGTCGAGGCCCATCTCCTCCAGGACCGCGAGCTCGATCTCCATGAACTCGATCGGGACCCGGCGGATCGTCAGCTCCGACTCCGTGACGACCGCGGCGGCCAGCAGGCTCATCGCCTCGACCGGGTCCTCGGAGGGGGAGTAGTCGACGTCGGCGTCGATCTGCGGCACGCCGTGCACGGTGAGGGTGGTGGTGCCGATGCCGTCGACGCGTACCCCGAGCGCCTCCAGGAAGAAGCAGAGGTCCTGGACCATGTAGTTGGAGGAGGCGTTGCGGATGACGGTCACGCCGTCGTGGCGGGCCGCGGCCAGCAGGGCGTTCTCGGTGACCGTGTCCCCGCGCTCGGTCAGCACGATGGGGCGGTCGGGGGAGACGGACCGCTCCACGCGCGCGTGGTAGAGCCCCTCGGTGGCGGTGATCTCCAGGCCGAAGCGGCGCAGCGCGATCATGTGCGGCTCGATCGTGCGCGTACCGAGGTCGCAGCCGCCGGCGTACGGCAGCTTGAAGCGGTCCAGACGGTGCAGCAGCGGGCCGAAGAACATGATGATGGAGCGGGTGCGGATGGCGGCCTCGGCGTCGATGGACTCCATGTCCAGTTCGGCCGGCGGCACGATCTCCAGGTCCACGCCGTCGTTGATCCAGCGGGTGCGGACGCCGATGGAGTTCAGCACCTCCAGGAGGCGGAAGACCTCCTCGATGCGGGCGACGCGGCGCAGGACGGTG
>NZ_JAPSIW010000942.1 GCF_031178505.1 Streptomyces sp.
TGCTCTGGGGCTTCTCGGGGCGACGGCCTCGCCCGAGGCGCGTGGGTTAGCCGGGGGCGGTCACGGGTAAGGGGCGGTCCCCTCGGGGGTGGTGCCCGCCCCTTCTCGTTGCACCGCGGGGGACCAGGGCTCGGCCGCCCGCTACCGACCAAAAGGCGGCGGCCGACGGGAGTCCCGCCGGCCGCCGCCGTGAATGGGGGCCTCAGTCAGAAGCCGATCCCCTCAGTCGGGGCGTCCTCGAACATCTCGCCCTCGTCCACGTACTCCCAAAAGACTGGGCTGTTGGCAGACCAGCCGCCCTGGCGGCGCAGCTTGTCGATGCGCTTGCCCTTCTTGATGCCGGTGGTGACCAGACCACGCCGGGCGGAGTGGCCGGTGATTCGGCGTCCGGTCAGGCCCGCGTACTTCGCGCAGCGCGCGAGCGCGCGGCCGACTCCGTCCGGCGACAGCCGTGCGGAGCCCAGGCGGCCCCACTGGTCGACGGGCAGGAACGCCGGGCCGTCGGGGGCGGCACCGGCAGCCAGCTTGGCCTCCTTCCACGCGAGCCAGCAGCGCACCGGGCAGGAGGCACGGTTCTCGCCGTAGGTGACGGGATCGGTCCGGGGCGGGCGGCCCTTCACCGAGGGCACCGTCACCTTCAGGCCCTCGTCCACGACCTGGATGTGCGCATCGTCCAGCAGGGCCATCTCCTCGTTGCGCCCGGCCACGGCCAGCTTCAGGGAGTTCAGCGCCTGGTCCCGCAGCCGGGCCAGCTCCGGCACCCGGTAGACGACGCGACGTCGGGCCGTCGGCTGCGGCTGACGCTCGCGCGGGGCGTTGGCCATCGTCCGCAGGTCGGCGGGGGTGATGGCGGCCGCCTTGCCGCGGCCGCGCTTCATCCGCTTCTCGTCCAGCCTGAGCGGTTTCAGCGCCCGCCGGGCCGCCTCGGTGGCCTCCTTGGGGACCGTGTAGCCGTGCCTGCGGGCCTCCGAGGTGACGCCCGTGATCCGGCGCTCGATCGTGTTCGGCGGCGCCTCGACCACCTGGTCCAGGTACGTCACGAACGACACAAAGGTGCCCACGGTGACCTTGCTGAGCGGCAGGCGGGTGCCGGTCCGCTCGGCAAGCCAGTCGTGGAACTCCCCCCAGATCTCCCAGTCCCGCGCGTAGCCGTCCTTGGTCTTCTTCGGCCGGATGCGGTGCAGGTGCTCCTGGGCGTCCGCGTCCAGCGCAGCGAGGACAGCGTCCACCGGGTCGGGCACGGCGACCTCGCCGGCGCCGGGGGCGTCGTCGTCCACCAGCTCGGCGTCGACCACCTCCACCGGCTCCAGCTCGGTCCCGTGCTCTTGGGTGGTCGTCACTCGGCGACCTCCCCCCGGAACGGCGCCGGGAGGGTGTAGCCGCGTTCCCGCAGCCACTGCGGGAACGCGGTGCGCTGGCCCTCCGGGGTGTAGCTGAGGCCGTCGGCCTCGCCGGTGAGGGCCCCGCTCGAAGCGAGCGTCCACATCAGCGACGGGAGGTCGGCCTTCGCGCCGTGCGCGAGGAAGGCGGCGAGCTGCTTCTGACCGTTGCTCTGCCACCGGTGCAGGGTGGCGGTCGGCACGGCTTCGCTGCGCCAAACAGGCATGCGATTCCTTCCGGGTCGGCGGACCGGTTCGCTGACCTGTCGTCACGTCCGGTTTATCGCCTCGGATATGGCACATTATCCGAGGCGAGACGCGCCGTGCCACCACATCACCCGAACGAGTGCAGAATTCTCGCCAGATTCTCCCCGGTCTAGACGGGGGAGCGTCCGGAGGGGCACACTGCCGATGGAGACCCGGGAGAACCGGGTAAGAATCCGTCGGAAGGTTCCCATGAAGATCACCATTGAGGGTGCGAGCGAGGAGTTCGCCGAAAAGGTGCTCGCGCTCGCCGCGCAGCAGGAGGGCACGGAGCTGACTGTCGCCACCGTGCAGACCGGCTGGACCGTCGACCGCGCCGAACGCTACCTCCGCGCCCTCCCCGCCGGCGCCCGCCGGTTCGCCGAAATGGTCATCGTGGACGGCGACGGCTACCTCGACGCCGACCAACTGCGCGCCGTGCTCGGCAAGCTCAACGGGCCGACGGTCGCCCTGTCCCGTGCGATCCCGCGAGGCGTGAAGGCGGGGTGGTGGCCGGAGGGCACCCCGGCGCCGATCACCCCGGTGTCCGACCCGGACAACCCGAGCTGGCACCAGAACATCGCGTACCGGATGGACGCGGAGAACGTGCCCGTCTTCCGCGAGGCGCTCGCCCGTCTCGCATTCCCCCAGCGCGTGGCCGACGACGACC
>NZ_JAPSIW010000943.1 GCF_031178505.1 Streptomyces sp.
CGTCGGAGTCGATGACTCCGTTGCCGTTGGCGTCGAAGAGGGAGAAGACCAGCTCGACCCGCTTGGCGGCCTCGTCTCGCATTCCATCACCTGTCTGCTGCGGCCCGACGATCGCGGGCCTGGCCCAATGAGTGCCTCTACGTGACCGAGCGGGGCAAGGCGCGAACGTCCTGCCGCCCCGATGCGCGTAGCGGCCATGTCCCATGGAACAGCCATAAATGTCCGTACGCTCCCGAGCTCCGCTTTTGGTGGTGCAAGGACTGCCCGATGACCGTCTGCGACAGGTCGGATGCCTGTGCTGTCGCAACCGGACCGTTCGTCGCCATCCGACCTCCGCCTCTCCCGGGCCGCCCCGATCACGGCATCCGGCGCCGAGCCGGAGTCGTCGTGGGCCCTTATGGCTGGTCGGCCTGACCGTCCCCGAGGGCGGCGCACTCATGGCGAGCGGACGGCTGAGCAGTAGGCGGTGGCCCGACGGCACCGTCGGGTTCGCCCGGTCTGCTCGTCGAACCGTCCGGCGGCCGCCGGTCAGATGAGTGCTGTGGCGCTGCGGTGGCCACCCGTGACGCGAAGAAGGTCCAGTTTCCCCGCGTCGCTGCTTCCGGTCGCTGCCGTGTAGGTGACCATGCGCAGGTCGGCGCCGGGAACGACGAGGACGTCGCAGTCGAGCGGGATGTCGCCGATCTTCGGATGCCGACTGGTTCGCGATGCGGCGCATCCTGCCGGCGATGGCCCTCACCCCGTTCGCCACCGGCCGCGACACAGCGGGCCGCTGCCTCGCCGACGTGGTCCTCGGCAGGACCCAGGCGCCGACCGGCTCCTACGTCGACCGCGGCCGTGCGGACCGCTCGTCGGACGAGTCCTACGACCCGCGGCGTGAAGCCGAACTCTGGGAGGCCGCTCAACGGTTCACCGCGTCGTGAGCAGCCAGGGTGGGTGCGCTGAGGTCGGCAGTACGCTGGGGGGGGCTGGCCGCTCCCGCTTTCGGGTCGCGTCGGGCAGCCCGCACCTGCGAGGAGTCCATGCCGCCGGGGTCGGCGGTGGGTACCTGGGGGGGGGCTTCGCGAGCTGCACGACATCCTGCGCACCACTCCGGCCGACAGCCGCTCCCTCGACGACCTCGGGCGCGAGATCGGCGCCAGCGCCCGCACCTCTCCCGCCGCCTCCGCGCCGACCTCGGCCTGGCCTACCCCCCAGTGGCGCACGCAGATCAGGCTCCACCCCGCCCTGATCCTCCTGGCCGACGACACCCCCGTCACCACCGTCGCCCATCGCTGCGGCTGGTCCTCCGCCAGCACTTTCATCAACGTCTTCCGCCGCGCCTTCGGCCACACCCCGGCACCCATCCCGCCGACTGACCACACGGCCCCGCCGGTGCGCGAGCCGTCAAGATTCCTTGCCGGACAGGCGAGGTCACGCGATGCGACGAGCTCGCAGTCCGCTACGAGGCGACCGTGCTGGTCGCATCCCTCAACGGTGGCCGTGACCAGCACGCGTCTGATGAGCCGTCAGCCGTCAGCCGTCGACGTCGAGCGCCGTGCCGTACAGGCGGTCCACCTTCAACCGGACGACCACCCGGCGCTCGGCGACGAGTTGCTCCAGAAAGGCACCTTCGTCCTCCGGCTTCGCGTCTCGCGGGACCATCTCCAGCAGTTCCCGCCCGACGGCGTCACCGGAGACGGTCGTACTCTCGGACACCTCGGCCTCGCCTTCAGCGACGGCGAACGACCACACGTCGCCCCCGCGCACATGAAGCGCCGCACGCGGATTGCGCCGCAGGTGCCCGACCTTGACCCGGTCTGCGGTCGTCGAGAACCGCACCAAGCGGGCTTCGGGGTCCCAGCTGTACAGCATGGTGGTCAGATGAGGGTGGCCATTGCGCTTGACGGTGGCGAGCGTGCCGAACTGCTGCTTGCCCAGCAGGATGGAGAGGGCTTCGTCGGACAGTGGGCGAGGTGCTGGTCCCTGAGTCATGACCTGACCAACGTCCATGCCCGCCCGGGAATTTCATCGAGCCGCCGAGAGACCGTACACCGGGCACCGGCCGTGCGCAGAGGACCACCGACGGCGTGCTGCTCCTCGTCCGCACGGAAGGAGCCAGCCTCCCCGAGTACACGGCAGGCGGCCTCGCTCCACCGTTCGGCGGCGGGCACGCGTCCGTTCGGCCACCCCTTCGATCGCTGCTCGTGGCGATCGGTGGGGGACGACGAGCGCCGTTCGTCCCCCACCGGCTCAAGGAGTCGTATGCCGGTCACTGGCGCCCGTCGCGGCGCCGCACGTACAGGCGGCCAC
>NZ_JAPSIW010000010.1 GCF_031178505.1 Streptomyces sp.
AGACGCGGATCATCGCGCGTGCGTACGGCCCGTAGGAGCAGCGGCAGAGGGGGACCTGGTTGGTGATGGCGGCGCCGTCGACGAGCCAGCCGATGGCGCCGACGTCGGCCCAGGTGAGGGTGGGGTAGTTGAAGATCGAGGAGTACTTCTGGCGCCCGGAGTGGAGCTTGTCGAGGAGCTCGTCCCGGTTGACGCCGAGGGTTTCGGCGGCGCTGTAGAGGTAGAGGCCGTGGCCCGCCTCGTCCTGAACCTTGGCCATGAGGATGGCCTTGCGGCGCAATGAGGGCGCGCGGGTGATCCAGTTCGCCTCGGGCTGCATGCCGATGATCTCGGAGTGGGCGTGCTGCGCGATCTGGCGGATGAGCGTGGCCCGGTAGGCCTCGGGCATCCAGTCGCGCGGCTCGATGCGCTCGTCCGCGGCGACGGCTGCGTCGAACACCGCCTCGTACGCGGCCTGCTCGGCTTCCGAGGCGACGTACGACACGCCGTGCGCGCCGGACCCGCCCGGCGTGCCCGCGGTCACTGCCGTCCCTGCCGTCCCTGCGGTCATCGGACCCCCTACCGACCGATCGTTCGGTTGAATGACTTCAATGGTGAGTCGGCGGCCCGTATGGTGTCAACCCTGTGGATAAGTGGTGTGGGCCGATCGGGATCGGGGCGGGATGGACACACACGTCGACGAGGACCGGAACGCCGCAGGCATCCTGGCGCTGTCCCTGCCCTACCAGGTCGTCGCGGCCGTGGCGCTGGCCGTCGTCGGCGTCCTCACCTGTGCGCACCTGACCATGGTGTTTCTGCACGTGGCGCCGTCGAACACGCTGACCAAGCGGCACGGTCAGGCGGTCGACGACTGGATCTACCCGGAGTTCGAGCAGAACTGGAAGCTCTTCGCCCCGAACCCGCTCCAGCAGAACGTCTCCGTCGAGGTCCGGGCCGAGCTGGCCACCGAGGGCGGGGCACACACCACCACCTGGATCGACCTCACCGCCCAGGACGCGCGGGCGATCCGCCACCATCCGTTCCCCAGCCACACCCAGCAGAACCAGCTCCGCCGGGCCGTGGACTTCTACCTCGGTTCGCACTCCGACGAGGACGTGGCCGACGGGCCGCGCGGGCGGCTCTCCGAGGAGTACATGCACCGCATCGCGGTCCTCCGCCTCGTCCGCCTCGCCGCGCAGGGCGACCGGCGGCTCGACGGGGACCTGCGGCGCGTGCAGCTCCGGTCCGTCACCCGGCCCGTACCGGCCCCCGCGTGGAGCACCGAGACGACCGCGACCACGCCGTCCTACCGCGACTTCCCCTGGTGGCCGGTGAGCCGGGCCGACCGCGGGCCGGCGGAGGGCGTCCGATGAGCACGCCGGACGATCTGACGAGGACCACGGCAACCGGGGCGCGGGACGGGAAGGCAGGCCTCGACCAGCGGCTCGCGCGCGCCGTGCAGGCCGTCACCGCCCGGGCCCTCGGCCCGTACCAGACCGCGATCGTCCGGATCGGTTTCTCCCTGACCTGGCTGGCCTTCCTGCTGCGCGAGCTGCCCCACCGGCACGAGCTGTACGGCCCCGACGGGCCCTGGTCCCTCGAACTGGCCCGCCGGCTCGTCGCCGACAACCGCGCCTTCTCCGTGCTCCTGTGGACGGACGGACGGCTCTGGTTCGAGTTCGTGTACGGCGTCGCCGTCCTCTCCGCCGTCCTGCTGCTCCTCGGCTGGCACACCCGCGCCGTCTCCGTCGTCTTCATGGCGGGAGTGCTCTCCCTCCTCAACCGCTCCGTCTTCGTCGGCGACGGCGGCGACAACGTCCTCCACCTCGCGTCGATCTACCTCGTTCTCGTCCGCTGCGGACAGGTCTGGTCCCTCGACGCCCGGCGGGCCGCCCGGCGCGCGCGCGAGGCAGCCGCAGGACCGCCCCCGCGCCGTGATCTGGCCGGGCCCCTCCTGTGGACCGTCCTCGGCGGTTTCCTGCTCGCCACCACGTGGTTCCACGACGTCACGGGTGAGTGGTGGGTGGTCGTGCTGCTGTGGGTGCTGTGGCTCGGGCACGGGCTGTGGTGGCTGGTGAGCCGGTACGGGGCGGGCGAGGCGCGCGTCCTGCTCGACGTGCTCGCCAACCTGGCGCACAACGCCGCGCTCATCGTGCTCATGGCCGAGGTCTGTCTGATCTACGCCACCGCCGGCTGGTACAAGGTCCAGGGGTCCCGCTGGCAGGACGGCACCGCCCTCTACTACCCGCTCCACCTGGACTACTTCACGCCCTGGCCCGCCCTTTCCGAGCTGCTCGCCTCCGGCGGGGTGATGGTCATGCTGGTGACCTACGGCACCGTGGCCGTCCAGGTCGCCTTCCCCTTCACGCTCCTGCACCGCGGGACCAAGAACGTCCTGCTGGTCGTCATGATGCTGGAGCACGCCGGCATCGCCGTGCTCCTCGGGCTCCCCGTCTTCTCCCTCGCGATGATCTCCGCCGACGCCGTCTTCCTGCCGACCGCCTTCCTGGTCGCGGCGGGGGCCAGGGCGGCGCGGATGCGGGACCGGCTCCTGCGCATCCGCCCCGGAGGGGTGCCGGGGCAGCGCCGTACGGGTGAGGGGAAGGCGTCCGGGGCCGGTCCCCGTACCCTCGTCGGGTGAGCACCACCGAAGAACAGTCCGAGCCGATCGCGCACGTCGAGCCCGTTCAGTACGACGAGGGGTTCGGCCCCGAGATCGGCGTCGGGCCGCACCCGCTGCCCTGGCCGGAGGACGAGCGGTACGACCCCGAGCTGCTGGCCGGCGGCGACCGGCGCAACGTGGTCGACCGCTACCGGTACTGGACGCGGGAGGCGATCGTCGCCGACCTGGACACCCGGCGGCACGACTTCCACGTCGCCGTGGAGAACTGGGGCCACGACTTCAACATCGGGTCGGTGGTCCGGACCGCCAACGCCTTCCTCGCGAAGGAGGTCCACATCGTGGGGCGGCGGCGCTGGAACCGGCGCGGAGCCATGGTCACCGACCGCTACCAGCATGTCCGGCACCACCCCGACACGGAGTCCCTGACCGCCTGGGCCGCGGCCGAGGGCCTGCCCATCATCGGCATCGACAATCTGCCCGGGGCCGTACCGCTGGAACGGACCGTGCTGCCGCGACGCTGCGTCCTGCTGTTCGGGCAGGAAGGGCCGGGGCTGACGGAAGAGGCGCGGAAGCGGGCGGAGATGGTCTGCTCGATCGCGCAGTTCGGGTCGACGCGGTCGATCAACGCGGGGGCGGCGGCGGCGATCGCCATGCACGCCTGGGTGCAGCGGTACGCGGAGATCGGCTGACGGGCGCGGGGGCGGGAAGGGGATCCCTCCCACCCCGCCCCTTCGCGGGATCCTGACGGGACCGGGGGCCTGCCCCCGGTCCCGGGGCCTTACGCCTGGCGGCGGACTTCCACCACCCGGAAGCGGTTGGCGACGAAGGCGGCGTCGCACAGGGCCGCGTTGGCGGCGGGGTTGCCGCCGGAGCCGTGGAAGTCGGAGAAGGCGGCCGTCTGGTTGACGTAGACGCCGCCCGTGAGGTTGAGGGAGAGCTGGGCGGACTCCTCCAGGCAGACCTCCTCGACGGCGCGCTCGACGTCGGGGGAGGTGGTGTAGGCGCCGACCGTCATGGCGCCCTTCTCGCGGACCGTGCGGCGCAGCAGGTCCAGGGCGTCGGTGGTGGAGTCGACGGAGACGGCGAAGGAGACGGGGCCGAAGCACTCGGAGAAGTAGGCGGCCTCGGCGTCGGGCTTGGAGCCGTCGAGCTTGACCATGACCGGGGTGCGGACGACGGCCTCGGGGAAGTCGGGGTTGGTGATCTCGCGGGAGGCGAGGGCCACCTCGCCGAGGTCGGCGGCGGCCTCCAGGCGGGCCTTGACGTCCGGGTTGACCAGGGCGCCGAGCAGGGCGTTGGCACGCGCGTCGTCGCCGAGCAGGCCGCCGACCGCCGTCGCGAGATCGGCGACGACCTCGTCGTACGACCTGGGCCCCTGGTCGGTGGTGATGCCGTCGCGGGGGATCAGCAGGTTCTGCGGGGTGGTGCACATCTGGCCGCTGTACAGGGACAGCGAGAACGCCAGGTTGGAGAGCATGCCCTTGTAGTCGTCGGTGGAGTCGATCACCACCGTGTTGACGCCGGCCTTCTCCGTGTACACCTGGGCCTGGCGGGCGTTCGCCTCCAGCCAGTCGCCGAAGGCGGTGGAGCCGGTGTAGTCGATGATCCGGATTTCGGGGCGGACCGCCAGGGTCTTGGCGATGCCCTCGCCCGGCCGCTCGGCCGCGAGCGCGACCAGGTTCGGGTCGAAGCCGGCCTCGGCGAGCACCTCGCGGGCGACCCGCACGGTGAGGGCGAGCGGCAGCACGGCGCGCGGGTGGGGCTTCACCAGGACGGGGTTGCCGGTGGCGAGCGAGGCGAACAGACCCGGGTAGCCGTTCCAGGTGGGGAAGGTGTTGCAGCCGATGACCAGGGCGATGCCGCGGCCGACCGGGGTGAACTCCTTGCTCAGCTCCAGCGGGTCGCGCTTGCCCTGGGGCTTGGACCAGGCGGCGCGGCCGGCGGGGGTGCGGGTCTGCTCCGCGTACGCGTAGGCCACGGCCTCCAGACCGCGGTCCTGGGCGTGCGGTCCGCCGGCCTGGAACGCCATCATGAACGCCTGACCGCTGGTGTGCATGACGGCGTGGGCGAACTCGTGGGTGCGGGCCGAGATCCGGCCGAGGATCTCCAGGCAGACGAGGGCGCGGGTCTCCGGACCGGCGTCGCGCCAGGCACCCATGCCGGCGCGCATGGCGGGCAGCAGGACGTCGAGGTCGGCGTGCGGGTACTCGACGCCGAGCGCCGGGCCGTAGGGCGAGACCTCGCCGCCGGTCCAGCCGTCGGTGCCGGGCTGGTCGAGCTCGAAGCGGCTGTTCAGCACGGCCTGGTGCGCGGCGAGGCCGGCCGCCGCGTCGAGGGAGCCGTCCTCCCCGTACGCCTTGGGGTGCTCCGGGTGGGGCGACCAGTAGGCGCGGGTGCGGATCGTGTCGAGTGCCCGATCGAGCGTGGACCGGTGCTTCTCGGCCAGACGGTCGGTGGTCAGCTGAGCGGTGGCCATGGATGGACCAACTCCTCATCGAGCTGGGCAGGGAGACGCGTACGGAGTTAGAGTAACCGAACGATCGGTCGGGACAAGGGGGTCCGTCGATCCTGTGGAAAACCCATCGGGGAGGATCACTCCTATGAGCGCCAACGTGACCGTCAGGGGGAGCGACGACGTGACCGCCCGTGAGTCCGCCGCCCTCGCCGTGGCCGCCCTCGCACAGGACCGGACCGTCGCCGTCGTCGGCACGGGCACCATGGGCCAGGGCATCGCCCAGGTCGCACTGGTCGCCGGTCACCCCGTGCGCCTCCACGACAGTGCCCCCGGCCGGGCCGTGGAGGCCGTCGCCGCCATCGGTGCCCGGCTCGACAGGCTCGTGGAGAAGGGCCGCCTCGACGGCGCCGCCCGGGACGCGGCAGTCGGCCGGCTGCACGCCGCCGCCGACCTGGAGGAACTGGCCGACGCCGCGCTCGTCGTCGAGGCGATCGTCGAGCACCTCCCCGTCAAGCGGCAGCTCTTCGCCGACCTGGAGAAGGTCGTCGGCGACGACGCGGTCCTCGCGACCAACACCTCCTCCCTGTCCGTCACGGCCATCGCGGGCGGTCTGCGGCTGCCGGGCCGCTTCGTCGGGCTGCACTTCTTCAACCCGGCGCCGCTCCTGCCCCTCGTGGAGGTCGTCAGCGGCTTCGCCACCGATCCGGACGTCGCCACGCGCGCGTACGTCACGATGAAGGCCTGGGGGAAGACGCCCGTGCGCTGCGCGGACACCCCCGGGTTCATCGTCAACCGCATCGCACGGCCCTTCTACGCCGAGGCCCTGCGGGTGTACGAGGAGGGCGGGGCCGATCCGGCGACGATCGACGCGGCGCTGCGCGAGTGCGGCGGGTTCCGGATGGGCCCGTTCGAGCTGACCGACCTCATCGGGCAGGACGTGAACGAGGCCGTCACCCGCTCGGTGTGGGAGGCCTTTTACCAGGACCCGAAGTTCACGCCCTCGCTCGCGCAGCGGCGGCTCGTCGACTCGGGCCGTCTCGGACGCAAGGCGGGGCACGGCTGGTTCTCGTACGCCGAGGGCGCCGAGCGGCCCGAGCCGCACACCGCGCCGCCGGCCGAGGCGCCCCGTCGGATCGTCGTCCACGGCGACCTGGGACCCGCCGAACCGCTCGTCGGCCTCTTCGAGGAGGCCGGGATCGGCGTCCGGCGCACCGCGCGGGCCGGCGACGGACACGGGTACGTGGCCCTGCCGGGCGGCGGTGAGCTCCACCTCGCCGACGGCGAGACCTCCTTCGAGCACCCCACCGAGGACATCGTCCACTTCGACCTCGCGCTCGACTACGCGGCAGCGAGCCGGATCGTGCTGTCGAGCCGTGAGGACATCGCCCCCGAGGTCCTCACCGAGGCGGTCGGGCTCTTCCAGGCGCTCGGCAAGCGGGTCTCGGTCATCGGTGACGTGCCCGGCATGATCGTGGCCCGTACGGTCGCGATGCTGGCCGATCTCGCGGCCGACGCGGTCGACCGGGGCGTCGCCACCGCCGAGGACGTCGACACCGCGATGCGACTGGGTGTGAACTACCCGGCCGGACCGTTGGAGTGGGCGTCGAAGGCGGGTCACCGGCGACTGTCCGGTCTGCTCCACTCGCTGCACGAGCGGTACCCGACGGGCCGGTACGCCCCGAGCCCCGCCCTCATGCGGCGTGCCTACGCCGAGGACCGGGAGGACGCCTCGTGACCACGGCCAGACGCGACACCTACACCCCCGAGACACTGCTCTCGGTCGCGGTGCGGGTCTTCAACGAGCGCGGTTACGACGGCACCTCCATGGAGCACCTGTCCAAGGCGGCCGGGATCTCCAAGAGCTCGATCTACCACCACGTCGCGGGCAAGGAGGAGCTGCTGCGGCGGGCGGTCAGCCGGGCGCTCGACGGGCTGTTCGCCGTCCTGGACGAGCCGGACGCCGGCCGCGGCCGGGCCGTGGACCGGATCGAATACGTCACCCGCAGGACCGTCGAGGTGCTCATCGCCGAGCTGCCGTACGTGACGCTGCTGCTGCGGGTGCGGGGCAACACGTCCACCGAGCGGTGGGCGATGGAGCGGCGCCGCGAGTTCGACCACCGGGTGGCCGAGCTGCTGAAGGCGGCCGCCGCCGAGGGGGATCTGCGGGCCGACGTGGACAGCCGGCTCGCCACCCGGCTCCTCTTCGGCATGATCAACTCGCTGGTGGAGTGGTACCGGCCCCAGCAGGCGACCGCCGAGGAGCGGGACGAGCTCGCCGGGACGGTCGTACGGCTGGCCTTCGACGGGCTGCGGACGGCCCGCTGACCACCTGAATCCCGGGCCGCCGGGTGCCTGCGGGCCCCCGGGGCCGGGGCGGGCCTGCCTTCCGGGGCCCATGGTTCGCGTGCGCCCCTCTCAGGGCTGCGGGTCCGCGTCCAGGTCCGTCTCCTCGAAGACCAGCAGCGTGCGCGTGGACAGCACCTCGGGGATCGACTGGAGGCGGGTGAGCACCAGCTCCCGCAGCGTCCGGTTGTCCGGCGTGTGGACCAGCAGCAGGACGTCGAAATCCCCGCTGACCAGCGCGATGTGCGCGGCTCCCGGCAGCTTTCTGAGCTGCTCGCGCACCGTCCGCCAGGAATTCTGGACGATCTTGAGCGTGATGTAGGCGGAGGCGCCGTGGCCCGCCCGCTCGTGGTTGACCCGGGCGCTGAACCCGCGGATCACCCCGTCGTCGATGAGCCGGTTGATCCGCGCGTAGGCGTTGGCCCGCGAGACGTGCACCCGCTCGGCCACGGACCGTACCGAGGCACGGCCGTCCGTCTGGAGCAACCGCAGGATGTCGCGGTCGATCGCGTCGAGCGGCCGCGCCGGGGCGGCGTACGCCGGCGTGCCCACCGGGGTGCTCAGGAGTTCACCCGGGGGTTCGGCCCCGGCCTCGTCCCGTTCCCCGCCCGGAACCGTGCTCCGGTCGACGGCCATTTGTTCATCCGCCATGTCCCCCCGCCTCTCTCCGCTGGACGACCTGCTCCTATCCCAGGCTGTGGAGAACCGTTTGTCCACAGGCTGGAGGTGCCTGTAGCCAAAATGCCTCCACGACCGAACAATCGGTAGGTGAGGCGCGCCACACTCGCGCCACCCGCCTTCGGGTCTTGTGCCCGCTCCCACGAGGAGGTGGACTCGTTGCAACAGCGCAGTTCGACAGTCCAAGAGCCGCCCGGTGACACCGCCGCCTACCGGCCCACCCCGCCGCCGGCGTGGCAGCCGCGCACCGACCCCGCGCCGCTGCTGCCCGAGACCGAGCCGCTGCGCGTGCTCGGTACGGACGCCGTGGCCGACGCCGACCCCGCGCTGCTGCGCCGGCTGTACGCGGAGCTGGTCCGCGGCCGCCGGTACAACGCCCAGGCGACCGCCCTCACCAAGCAGGGCCGGCTCGCCGTCTACCCGTCCACCACCGGACAGGAGGCGTGCGAGGTCGCGGCCGCGCTCGCCCTGGAGGAGCGGGACTGGCTCTTTCCCTCCTATCGGGACACGCTGGCGGCCGTCGCCCGAGGTCTCGACCCCGTGCAGGCCCTGACGCTGCTGCGCGGCGACTGGCACACCGGTTACGACCCGCGCGAGTACCGGGTGGCGCCGCTGTGCACACCGCTCGCCACGCAGTTGCCGCACGCCGTGGGCCTCGCCCACGCGGCCCGGCTCAAGGGTGACGACGTGGTCGCGCTCGCCATGGTCGGCGACGGCGGCACCAGCGAGGGCGATTTCCACGAGGCGCTGAACTTCGCCGCCGTGTGGCAGGCCCCGGTGGTGTTCTTCGTGCAGAACAACGGCTTCGCGATCTCCGTGCCGCTGGCCAAGCAGACGGCGGCCCCCTCCCTCGCCCACAAGGCCGTCGGGTACGGCATGCCGGGCCGCCTGGTCGACGGCAACGACGTGGTCGCCGTCCACCAGGTGCTGACCGAGGCCGTGGCCCGTGCCCGGCGCGGTGGCGGTCCCACCCTCGTGGAGGCCATCACCTACCGGATCGACGCCCACACCAACGCCGACGACGCCACCCGCTACCGCGCGGACGGCGAGGTCGAGGCGTGGCGGGCCCACGACCCGATCCTGCTGCTGGAGAGGGAGCTGACCGAGCGCGGGCTGCTCGACGAGGACGGCAGGCGCGCGGCGGCCGAGGCCGCCGAGACGATGGCCGCGGAGCTGCGCGAGCGGATGAACGCCGACCCGGTGCTCGACCCGATGGCGCTGTTCTCCCACGTGTACGCGGAGCAGACCGCGCAGCTGCGCGAGCAGGCGGCCCAGCTGCGGGCCGAGCTCGAAGCCGAGGGTGAGGCGTGATGACGACGGCGACGACCGGTCCTGCGGCGGCCAAGGCGGCCGGGAAGCCGAAGCCGGCCACGATGGCGCAGGCGCTGCAGCGGGCCATGCGCGACGCGATGGCGGAGGACCCCACCGTCCATGTGATGGGTGAGGACGTCGGCACGCTCGGCGGCGTCTTCCGGGTCACCGACGGCCTCGCGAAGGAGTTCGGCGAGGACCGCTGCACGGACACCCCGCTGGCCGAGGCGGGCATCCTCGGCACGGCCGTCGGCATGGCCATGTACGGGCTGCGGCCCGTCGTGGAGATGCAGTTCGACGCCTTCGCGTACCCGGCGTTCGAGCAGCTGATCTCGCACGTGGCGCGGATGCGGAACCGGACGCGTGGCGCGATGCCGATGCCGATGGTCATCCGTGTGCCGTACGGCGGCGGGATCGGCGGCGTCGAGCACCACAGCGACTCCTCCGAGGCCTACTACATGGCCACGCCCGGCCTGCACGTGGTGACCCCGGCGACCGTCGAGGACGCGTACGGGTTGCTGCGGGCGGCCATCGCCTCCGACGACCCGGTGGTCTTCCTGGAGCCGAAGCGGCTCTACTGGTCCAAGTCCGACTGGTCGCCCGAGGCGCCGGCGGCGGTCGAGCCGATCGGGAAGGCCGTGGTGCGGCGGCACGGCACCAGCGCCACCCTGATCACGTACGGCCCCTCCGTGCCGGTCTGCCTGGAGGCGGCCGAGGCCGCCACCGCCGAGGGCTGGGACCTGGAGGTCGTCGACCTCCGCTCGCTCGTGCCCTTCGACGACGAGACCGTCGCCGCCTCCGTGCGGCGCACCGGCCGCGCGGTCGTGGTCCACGAGTCGAACGGTTTCGCCGGCCCGGGTGCCGAGATCGCCGCCCGGGTGACCGAGCGCTGCTTCCACCACCTGGAGGCGCCGGTCCTGCGGGTCGCGGGCTTCGACATCCCCTATCCGCCGCCCATGCTGGAGCGGCACCACCTGCCGGGCGTGGACCGCGTCCTGGACGCGGTGGCGCGGCTCCAGTGGGAGGCGGGGAGCTGATGGCCCAGGTGCTCGAATTCAAGCTGCCCGACCTCGGTGAGGGACTCACCGAGGCGGAGATCGTCCGCTGGCTCGTGGACGTCGGGGACGTCGTGACGATCGACCAGCCGGTCGTCGAGGTCGAGACGGCCAAGGCGATGGTCGAGGTGCCCTGTCCGTACGGAGGGGTCGTCACCGCCCGGTACGGGGAGGAGGGCACCGAACTCCCCGTCGGCGCCCCGCTCCTGACCGTCGCCGTCGGAGGGGCCGAGACCGGACAGGCGACCGGCCCGGAGGCCTCCACCGCCCCGGCCGGCGCGGCGGCCTCGGCCGCCGTCTCCTCGGAGTACTCGGGCAACGTGCTCGTCGGGTACGGCACGGCGGGCCCCACCGCCCGCCGCCGCCGTGTCCGCCGGGACAACCCCGCAGCTCCCTCAGCTCCCGCGGCCCCCGCCCCCGCCCCCGCGGCCCCCGCCCCCGCGGCCTCCGCCGCGGCGCCGGCGCCCGCCCCGGCCCCCGCCGAGGCGCCCGCCCCGGTCGCCATGGCGTCCGCGAACGGGGCCGTCCATGACGGGCCCGTGCCGGTCATCTCGCCGCTGGTGCGGAAGCTGGCCCGTGACCGGGGGCTCGACCTGCGGCAGGTCCGCGGTTCGGGGCCCGAGGGCCTGATCCTGCGGGCCGATGTCGAGCAGGCCCTCGCGGCCCTGGAGCGGCCCGCCGTCCCGGCTCCCGCGGCCGTCCCGGTTCCCACCCCGGTGGCCGGCGGCGAGCGGGTCCCGCTGCGCGGCCTGCGCGGCGCCGTGGCCGACAAGCTGTCCCGGAGCCGTACCGAGATCCCGGACGCGACCTGCTGGGTCGACGCCGACGCCACCGAACTCATGGCGGCGCGGGCGGCGATGAACGCGGCGGGCGGTCCGAAGATCTCGCTCCTCGCCCTCCTCGCGCGGATCTGCGTCCACGCGCTCGGCCGGTTCCCGGAGCTCAACTCCACGGTCGACACGGCCGCCCGGGAGATCGTCCGGCTGCCGTCGGTGCACCTCGGTTTCGCGGCCCAGACCCCACGCGGACTGGTCGTCCCCGTGGTCAGGGACGCCGGGGCCCGCACGGCCGAGTCGCTGACCGAGGAGTTCGCCCGCCTCACCGAGTCGGCACGGCAGGGCACGCTCACCCCCGCCGATCTGACGGGTGGCACCTTCACCCTCAACAACTACGGGGTGTTCGGCGTCGACGGCTCCACACCGATCATCAACCACCCGGAGGCCGCCATGCTCGGCGTCGGCCGGATCATCCCCAAGCCCTGGGTCCACCAGGGCGAACTGGCCGTCCGTCAGGTGGTGCAGCTCTCGCTCACCTTCGACCACCGCGTCTGCGACGGCGGCACGGCCGGCGGCTTCCTGCGGTACGTCGCGGACTGTGTGGAACAGCCCGCGGTCCTGCTCCGCACGGTCTGACCGGCGCCGCGCCCGCCCGGCCCGTCTCCCTGGATGAGACGGGCCGGACAACCGCGGCCCGGTCCGGCCCATACTGCTGGAGTGACCACCGCATACGACGCCGTCGTCCTCGCCGGCGGCTCCGCCAGGCGCCTGGGCGGGGCCGACAAGCCCGGCGTACGGGTCGGGGGCCGGCCCCTGCTCGACCGGGTCCTCGCGGCCTGCCCCGACGCCGGCCGGACCGTCGTCGTCGGAGAACCGCGCCCCACCCTCCGGCCCGTCCTGTGGACACGGGAGGAGCCGCCCGGCGGAGGCCCGGTGGCCGCCCTCGACGCCGGCGCGGCCGAGACCGGCGCCGACGTGCTGGTGGTTCTCTCCGCCGACCTGCCCTTCCTCGGCCGCGACACCGTCCCCCGCCTGCTGGGCGCCCTCACCGGCGCCCCCGACGCCGAGGCGGCGCTCCTCACCGACCCCGGCGGCCGCGACCAGCCGCTCGTCGCCGCCTACCGGGCCGCGCCGCTGCGCCACGCGCTGGACCGGCTCCGCCACGATCACCGTGGTCTCGCTCACATGCCGCTGCGGCATCTCACCGGTTCCCTGCGTCTCACCAGGACCACCGCGGACCCGCTCGCCTCCTTCGACTGCGACACCTGGGAGGACATCGTCACGGCCCGCGCCCGCATCAGGGAGCATGGGACCGTGCTGGACGAATGGATCACCGCAGTCAAGGACGAGCTGGGCATCGAGCTGGACGTCGACACCGGCGTCCTGCTGGACCTGGCCCGGGACGCCGCTCACGGAGTGGCCCGCCCCGCCGCCCCCCTCACCACCTTCCTGGTGGGGTACGCGGCCGCACAGGCCGCCGCCGGAGGCGAAGGCGGGCCGCGGGCCGTCGCCGAGGCCGCCCGCAAGGCGGCGGCCCTGGCGCAGCGCTGGGCGGCCGAACAGGACGAGGCCGGATGACCTCCTCCTCCCGGGCCCCTCAGGAGCCCCCGCCCACCCCGGCCGCGCCCGCCGCCCCCGCGTGGACTCCTGGCGAGGGCGACCCCGTTCGGGCTCCGGCGCAGGCCGGGCCCGTACCCGGCGGAGCTCCCGAAGCACACCGGGCCACCCCCTGGCCCGAGGCGCGGGTCGCCGCCGTGCGGGCCGGGAGCGCCGCCCGGGCCGGGCGCGCGCCGGTGCGCGTCCCGCTGGGCGGGGCGCTCGGCCGGTTCCTCGCCGAACCGCTCCTGGCCCTGACCGACCTGCCGTCCTTCGACACCTCGGCCATGGACGGCTGGGCCGTCGCGGGCGACGGTCCCTGGACCGTCCACGAGGGGGGTGCCGTGCTCGCCGGGCACGGGCCCACCGGTGCTCTCGCCCCCGGCGAGGCCGTACGGATCGCCACGGGTGCCCGCGTCCCGGCCGGGACGACCGCCGTCCTCCGTACCGAACACGCGCGTACGGAGCCCGGGGCGGCGGGGCCTTCCGCGTCGCGGCCCGACCGGACGGGGAGCCTGGACCCGAGGGAGGGACCGGCGCTCTCCGACGCCCCGCCCCCCACCGCCTCCGCCGGTCACGTGCTCCACGCGCTGCGCGAGGTCGTGGCGCGGCAGGACATCCGGCCGCGGGGGCAGGAGTGCCGGACCGGTGACGTGCTGCTGCCCGGGGGCGCGCCGGTGACCCCGGCCGTGCTCGGCCTCGCCGCGGCCGCCGGGTACGACGAACTCGCCGTCCTGCCCCGCCCCCGCGTGGAGGTCCTGGTCCTCGGCGACGAACTGCTCACGGAGGGCCTGCCGCACGACGGCCTCATCCGGGACGCGCTCGGTCCGATGCTCGGCCCCTGGCTGGAGGCGCTCGGCGCGGAGGTGCTCGCCACCCGCCGGATCGGCGACGACGCCGAGGCGCTGTACGCGGCGGTCACCGGCTCCGCCGCCGATCTCGTCGTCACCACCGGCGGTACGGCGGCCGGGCCCGTGGACCACGTCCACCGTGTGCTCGACAAAGCGGGGGCCACGCTCCTCGTCGACGGCGTGAAGGTCCGGCCCGGCCACCCCATGCTCCTTGCGTCGCTCGGCTCCGGCCGGCATCTGGTCGGTCTGCCGGGCAACCCGCTCGCCGCGGTCTCCGGCCTCCTCACCCTCGGGGCGCCGCTCCTCGCGGCCCTCGCCGGTACCCCGGCGCCCGCCCCGTACCGCGCGCCCGTCGCCGACGCGGTGCACGGCCATCCCCATGACACCCGGCTCGTCCCGGTCGTACGCCGGGACGGGCGGGCCGTTCCTCTGCACTACAACGGCCCGGCCATGCTCCGCGGCATCGCCGCCGCGGACGGTCTCGCCGTCGTTCCGCCCGACGGCGCCCACGCGGGCCAGGAGCTGGACATCCTCGATCTTCCCTGGCCGGTGGCGGCGGGGGCCTCCCCGGCCCAAGGAGCGTGTTTCACGTGAAACTTCCCAACCGTGACGTCATGGCCCGCCATGCGGACGAGAAGGTCACCGGGTCACGGATCAGACTGCCCCGGCAGGTGGTCGAGAGACCCCTGCGGCAGGTCACCAAGCGGCTCGTCATGGCGCTCGCCGTGCTCGCCCTCACGGTCCTCATCGTCTACCTCGACCGGGCGGGCTACCACGACAACGCCAACGAGACGCTCGACTTCCTCGACTGCGTCTACTACGCGACCGTGACCCTCTCCACCACCGGTTACGGCGACATCGTGCCGCACAGCGACTCGGCGCGGCTCGTCAACGTCCTGCTCGTCACGCCCCTGCGCGTCCTGTTCCTGATCATCCTGGTCGGCACCACTCTCGAAGTCCTCACCGAGCGGACCCGGGAGGAGTGGCGACTGAACCGCTGGAGGTCCACCTTGCGCGACCACACCGTCATCGTCGGCTTCGGCACCAAGGGGCGGTCCGCGATCCAGACCCTCTGCGCGACCGGACTGCGCAAGGAGCAGATCGTCATCGTCGACCCCTCGGAAAAGGTCATCGCCACGGCGAACGCGGACGGGTTCGCCGGTGTCATAGGAGACGCGACCCGCAGTGACGTGCTCATCCGCGCCGAGGTGCAGAAGGCGCGTCAGATCGTCATCGCCACCCAGCGGGACGACACCGCCGTCCTCGTCACCCTGACGGCCCGCCAGCTCAACCGCGGAGCGAAGATCGTCGCCGCCGTCCGCGAGGAGGAGAACGCGCCGCTGCTGCGCCAGTCCGGCGCCGACGCCGTCATCACCAGCGCCAGCGCCGCCGGACGCCTTCTCGGCCTCTCCGTCCTGAGCCCCAGCGCGGGCACCGTGATGGAGGACCTGATCCAGCAGGGCTCCGGACTCGACCTGGTCGAGCGCCCGGTGACGAAGGCCGAGGTCGGCAAGAGCGTCCGTGAGACCGACGACCTGGTGGTCACCGTCCTGCGCGGTCACCGGCTGCTCGGCTACGACGACCCGGCCGCCAGTCCGCTCCAGTCCCTGGACCGGGTGATCACGATCGTCCGTGCCGCTCCCGTCACCCCGCTCAGCACACCCCCGGAGGACTGACCCGCCTCCGCCCACCACGCCCCGCGGGAGACCGAGCCCGCCGTCCGGTGGGGCGCGGGAGTAGCCTCGCCGGCATGCATGCGATCACGATTCCGGAACCCGGTGGTCCCGAGGCCCTCGTCTGGGCGGAGGTACCCGATCCCGTGCCCGGCGAGGGCGAGGTCCTCGTCGAGGTGGTGGCCGGCGCCGTCAACCGCGCCGATCTGCTCCAGCGCCAGGGCTTCTACGACCCGCCGCCCGGCAGCTCCCCGTACCCCGGCCTGGAATGCTCGGGCAGGATCGCCGCACTCGGCCCCGGTGTGTCCGGCTGGTCGGTCGGTGACGAGGTCTGCGCGTTGCTCACCGGCGGGGGTTACGCCGAACGGGTGGTCGTGCCCGTCGGCCAGCTCCTGCCGGTGCCGGAGGGGGTCGACCTCGCCACGGCCGCCGCGCTCCCCGAGGTGACCTGCACGGTCTGGTCCAACGTCTTCATGATCGCCCACCTGCGGCCGGGCGAGACCCTGCTCGTGCACGGTGGCGCCAGCGGAGTCGGCACGATGGCGATCCAGCTCGCCAAGGCGGTCGGCGCCCGTGTCGCGGTGACGGCCGGAAGCCCCGAGAAGCTGGCCCGGTGCGCCGAACTGGGCGCGGACGTCCTCATCGACTACCGCGAGCAGGACTTCGTCGACGAGGTGCGCAAGGCGACCGACGGGGCGGGCGCCGATGTCGTCCTCGACATCATGGGCGCCAAGTACCTGGAGCGGAACGTGAAGGCGCTGGCGGTCAACGGCCGCCTCGTGATCATCGGTCTCCAGGGCGGCGTGAAGGCCGAGTTGAACCTGGGGGCGCTGCTGGCCAAGCGCGCCGCCGTCATGGGCACCACCCTGCGCTCGCGGCCCCTGCAGGAGAAGGCCGCGATCGTCGCCGCCGTCCGCGAGCACGTCTGGCCGCTGATCGGCGCCGGAACGGTCCGGCCCGTGGTCGACCGCACGGTGCCGATGCCCGAGGCGGCCGAGGCGCACCGGGCCCTGGAGACCGGCTCCCCGGTCGGCAAGGTCCTGCTGCTCACGCCCGGGAACTGAGCCCGGACACCGGAACGGGCCCGGCATCACCCGTGGTGACGCCGGGCCCGTTCCTCCCGACGGCCGTACGACTCCGGGAGGTACGCACCTTGGGGGTGCGGCATTCCGGAGGTACGGCTCCTAGAGGTACGGTCCCGAGCGGGCCGCGTGACCGCGGCCGTGGTCGTCGTCCTCGTCGTGCGAGGCGCCCGGGGGCAGCGCCCGGCGCATCTGCTCCAGTTGGGCACGTGCCGCCATCTGCTGGGCGAACAGCGCCGTCTGGATCCCGTGGAACAGACCCTCCAGCCAGCCCACCAACTGCGCCTGCGCGATCCGCAGTTCCGCCTCGGACGGCACCGTCTCGTCGGTGAACGGGAGCGACAGCCGCTCCAGTTCCTCCACCAGTTCGGGTGCCAGACCGTCCTCCAGCTCCTTCACGGAACTGGCGTGGATCTCCTTCAGCCGTACGCGGCTCGCCTCGTCCAGAGGGGCCGCCCGCACTTCCTCCAGAAGCTGCTTGATCATGCTGCCGATGCGCATGACCTTCGCAGGCTGCTCGACCATTTCCGTCACCGGGACCTCGCGGGATTCGTCGTCACCCTGGCGGCCACCGAGCGCCATTCCGTCCTGTCCCACGACGAGGACCTGGGGGCTCTCCTGCGACCTGTCATTCCTCGGCATATCCATGCCGCCATTCTCTCGCACACATGCCTCTCCGGACGGTGTGCCCCGGGAGGAGAGTGATCCACCCTCCTCCCGGGGCACAGGACGGCAACGAAGAACGTCAGGTCACGGCGCGCCGCGCCACGGCCCCCCGCGAGCGGGTCACCAGGGCCGCCAGGAGGGCTGCCCCGAGCGGAACGGCGACCAGGAGGACGGCCAGCGTCTCCCAGGGGATGACGATCGGCACGTACGGCGGGGTGACGTCGAGGCTCCAGCCCTCGGCGAGAGCCTCCTCGTGGAAGCGGATCTCCTGGCGCTCCTCGGTGAGCCGCAGCCCCATCGCGGGCAGGACGCCGGCTGCCGAGCCGAGGACGACACCCATGGTGGCGACCACTCCGCACTGGAAACCGCTGAGCGTACGGCGCACGCGGGGCGGGGCGCCGACAGCCGCGAGGGTCTTCAGGTCCGCCTCGGCGTCCGCCTGGGCGAGGCCGGTGGCGATGGCGGCCGCGCCGATGGTGACCAGACCGGCGAAGACGGCCAGCGAGAGCAGGACGATGCTGGACTCGTCGGTGAAACCGGTCTCCACGTGGACCTCGGCGGAGCCGCCGAGCTTGGCGAGTTCGGCGTCCAGCTTCTGGCGCTGCTCCTCGTCGGGCATCCGGTCGGTGCTGAAGTAGGAGCCGTACGGGACCGTGGTGAGTCCGGCGGCCTTGGCGGTGGCGGGGGTCATCAGCGCCTGGAGGCCGTACGACGTCGGCTCGCCCCGCACCAGGTAGGCCGGTATCGGGCTGACCTCGCCGGGGGCGGGAAGGCCCTTCTCCATGGCCTTGTCGGCGGCGACCGTGTCGGTGACGCGCTTGATGCCGAGGGTGCCGTTCCTGTCGATCAGCGGCCGGTGGAAGGTGACGATCTTCCCCTCGGCGAGAGCCTTCTCGGCGCCGGCGTCGTCGATGCCGAGGACCTTGAGCAGCTTGGCGTCACCCACCAGCAGACCGCCTTCGACGTGCATGTTCCCGCCGTTGCCGTTCTGCTCGCACCGCCAGTCCTCGGTGAGGAGCTTGCGGCGCTGCTCGGGCGCGTACTTCTCCGAGGCGTCGCCGCCGCCGGGGACCCTCACGTACAGCGGGCACTCGTTGGCCTTGGGGACGACCAGTTCGTAGCGGCCGCAGCCCGGTCCGCCGCCCCACGGCGGGCAGCCGAGCTTGCCGACCTGGACGCGCTCGACGTCGGCCCGCACATCGACGGGCAGGTTCCGCTCGACGGCCTCGCGGACCGCCGGGACGTCCCGGCCGCCCTCCTCCAGGACGACGGCGGAGACGGCACCGTGCGGCAGCATGGCCTCGTACTCGGCCCGGGACTGGGCGTCCCGGCTCGCGCCGTAGGTGGAGACGGCGACCGTGCCCGCGACGGCGGCGAGGACGGCGGCGACGGCCGGGGCCGTACGTCCCCGGTTGCGTACCGCGTCGCGCAGGGCGAGGCGGGGGGCGAGCGGCAGCCAGCGGCCGAGCCGGCCGAAGAGGCCGACGAGGGCCGGGGTCATGGCGACCACACCCAGCTCGGCGATGGCGGAGCCGCCGGCCACGATCATGAACTCGTCGCTCATCACGGAGCCGTAGAGGGCGATCGTTCCGCCGAGGAGCAGCGCGCCGAGACCGACGAGCGGCAGGACCCTGCTGCTCCGGCGGACACCGCGGCGGCCGGTGAGCGAGGCCAGGACGGTCTGGCGCGAGGCGGTGACGGCCGGGACGACGGCGGCGAGCAGACCGGTCAGGACGGCGATCAGGGCGATGCCGAGGAGTTCGAGCGGCCGGATGTCGAAGGCGCCGAACCGCTGGCCCATCAGCTCCTCGAGATACGGCTCCAGAGCGAGGGTCAGGATCAGGGCGAGGACCGTGCCGACCAGGGCGGCGGCGACACCGATGACGAGTCCGCCGCTGAGGACGATGGCCCGGATGTGGCTGCGGGCACCGCCGTTGGCGCCGACCAGGCCGAGCTGACGGCGGGAGCGGCGGGCGCCGACCGCGAAGGCGGGACCGGCGAGCAGACCGATCTCCAGCATCGCCAGGCCCACGACGGTACCGGCGGCGGCGAGCTCGGCGGCGTTGGCCGCGGCACTGGTCCCGTAGTTGCCCCAGCCCTCCTTCTTGTAGAGCGGCACCTCGGAGTCGGCGGGCGGGTCCAGGACCACGGCGCGCGACATGACCACGACGCCCATGGCGTTGATCTGCTGGACCGTGTTCCACGTGAAACCACCACGGTGGCGCACCAGATACGAGGTGGAGGACTCGGGCGCGGGGAGGCCGGACTTCTCGACGGCCTTCGCGTACGGAGCGAGGAACGCTCCGGGCAGCGCGTTGATCTGGAGGCTCTCGAGCTCGTCGGGAAGTTCGTAGGAGCCGACGATCCGATACGGACGGTCGAAATTGCGGGCGGAAACGGTCGAGCCGACCGTCAGACCACTCGTCTTCAGGAAGTGCGAGGTCGCCATGACCTCGTCGGGCTTCCCGGGGTGACGGCCGTCGAGGAGGGTCATGATGCCCCGGGCGACCGGATCACCGGCCTGGAGCTCGCGCACCTCGGCCTGGAGCAGCCCGTGACGCGTGGTCAGCCTGGCCGAGCCCGTGGAGTCGGTGAGCACCGAGGCGCCCCGGGGGACGGCCCGGTCGAGGTCGGTGGGACCCGTCGGCCACGCGCCGTCCCCGGTGTCCTTCGCCGGGGCGTAGTTGTCCCCTTCGGGGGTCTGGAGAAGCGGAACACCACCCATCCTGGCGTCGAGGAAGCGGGCGTCCGCGGCACCGATGCTCCGGTCCATCTGCTCGGCCGGGGACAGCTCGGAGCTGCGGTAGGTCAGGTCGAAGGCGCTGACGCCGAGGATGGGCAGGGCGATCATCGCGAGGACGAGGGCGCTGCGGCCCTTGGCGCGCCAGGCGTCGCGGCGGGCGATGCGTATCGCGGCCCGCCAGGAGTGGAACCAGGTCTTCACCGCTCGGCCACCTGTCCCCAGGACGGGCCCTGGCCCTGGCCCGTGAGCAGCGAGTCGGCCTCGCTGCGGACGGTCTGGTCCACGATGGCCCCGTCGCGCAGGAACACGACCCGGTCGGCCCAGGCGGCGAACCGGGGCTCATGGGTGACGAGGACGCCGGCGGCTCCCGCGTCGCAGCGGGAGCGGAGCAGGGCGAGGACGGACTCGCCGGTCTCGGAGTCGAGCGCGCCGGTGGGCTCGTCGGCGAGGACCAGTCGGCGGTCACCGACGAGGGCGCGGGCGATGGCCACCCGCTGCTGCTGGCCGCCGGACATCTCGTCGGGGAAGCGGTCGGCGAGATGGCCGAGGGACATCTCCTCCAGGGCGGCGAGCGCCTCGACGCGGGCCTTGCGGGCGGAGACACCGTCGAGCTCGCGGGGGAGGGCGACGTTCTCGGCGGCCGTGAGGGCCGGGATGAGGTTGTAGTCCTGGAAGACGTAGCCGATGCTGCGGCGGCGCAGGGCCGCGAGCTCCTTGAGGCCGGCGGTGGTGATGTCGGTGTTCTCGACGATCACCCGGCCCGAGGTCGGCATGTCGAGGCCGCCGGCGATGGTGAGCAGCGTCGACTTGCCGGACCCGGAGGGTCCCATCACGGCGACCAGCTCGCCCGGGTGGACGGCGAGGTCGATGCCGCGCAGGGCGTGCACCTCGGTGGCGCCCGAGCCGTGCACCCGGACGAGGTTCTGGAGTTGCAGCACGGGCTGCTGTGTGGACATGGAGGGGTCCCCCTTGGTCGTACGCGGCGGTGGGCCGGTACGGAGCGAGCGATGAACGGTGCGGTGGTGTACGGGGCGGGGCGGCCGGCCGGGGCGCGGGCAGGTCGGGCCGGTTCCGGGCCGGTCCCCCGCCGGGCGGCGTGGGCGCGCGGGGCGTCGACGCGGCGGGCGTCGCGGCTGCGTGCCGTGGCGCGGGACGGCGGGGTGCGGGGCCTGCTTGCCCCGGCGGGAGTGGAAGCGGTCAGATACGGCGGCCCTGGGGCGCCGGTTCCGGCACCTTGGTCCGTGCCGGGGCCGGGTCGGTGCCGGGGGCCGGGGTGGAGAGGCGGATCAGGCGCGCCTCGCAGTGGTCCAGCCAGCGCGCCTCGGCCTCGGTCTGGAAGATCAGCTGCTCCAGGACGAGGAGCCAGGCCACGTCGTCCCGTTCCCGTGAGCCGCCCGCCTCGACGGCGGTGAGCGCCTGGGCCTTGAGCCGGGTGTAGTCCTGCATCGCCTTCACGGTGTGCCGGCGCTGGGACTGGATGACCTCGCGGATGTCGACACCCGGCGCCCCGACCGCCATGGCCAGCTTGATGGCCAGCTCGTCACGGGCCGGGCTGGTGCGGTCCACCGGACGTTCGAACCAGGTCCTCAGCTCGGCCCGGCCGCCGTCGGTGATCGCGTACAGGACGTGCCCGGCCTCGTCCTGCCCCTGCTGGACGACCAGGCCGTCCCGCTCCAGGCGGCCCAGGGTCGTGTAGACCTGGCCGACGTTGAGGGGCCACGTGGCACCGGTGCGGGACTCGAACTCCGTACGGAGCTGAGAGCCGTAGCGCGGGCCGCGTTCGAGGAGGGCGAGGAGCCCGTGGCGGATCGACATACTCAGTATGTATACCGAGTATGTCCGCGGGAACAACCGTCCTGAGACGGAAGCGGCGGGTCCGTCTCAAGGGGGACCCGGACAGGGGCGGCGGGGTCAGCGGCGGCGCATCCGCAGTCCCAGAAAGCCGATGCCGAGGCCCATGAGGGCCAGTCCCACACCCAGCGTGAGGACGGGAATCCGCTGGTGAACGAGGGGGAGGGTGCTGTCGGGCGCCATCCGGGGCACGGCGGCGGGCCGGCTGGCGGGCGCCGCCTCCGGCCGGGCCGCGTCCTTCTCCGGTACCGCGGCGGGCGTCTCCTCCGGCTCCTCCGGGACCTCCTCGGCTGTTGCCGTTTCGGTACGAACGGTCTCGGGCGACGGGTCCGCGGCGGTCTCCGGCGGTGCGGTGGGCTCGGGCCGCCCCGGGCGCGCCCGCCCCTCCCCGGCGGGCCGTCCCGCGAACGAGGGGGAGCCGGTGGGGGTGGGCGCGTCACTGGGCTCGGCCGCGTCGGGCCCCCGGCCGGGGAGGACCGGCGGCGGGGGCGTGGCGGGCCGGGTGGGCCGGGCGGGCGGCGTGGACGCCGGGGGCGTGGTCGGCGCGGTGGAGGAGGGTGCGGGGGGCGCCGGGGCGCCGGTGGTCGGGGTGGCGGGGACCGTTCCCGTGGCGGCCGGAGGACCCGCCGGGGCCGCCGTCGCCGTCGGCGCCCGGGGGACGGGCGGCTCCCCCGCGGGGGCGGACGCCGCCGCGCCAAGAACCGTCGCGCAGGTGAACGCGCAGGCGAGCACGGGTGTCAGGACCCGCGCCCGTGCCCTGCGGAGTGCTGGAGTCACCGGGTGACCCCCTCCCGTACCGAGCCGCCGAGCTGTCCGACTCAGCGTCACATGACCGGACATCTCCGGCACCCGGGGTGGTGCGGGAGGTGTACGGGGGTGCCCGCGGCGCGGCCGGGGAGGGGATACCGGGGGCCGAGGGACGCTGACGGGGTGCGGCCGCCCATCGCTCGGGGCGGTCGCTGCGACCTCGCCGGGGTCCGGACCCTCCGGCGCCGTGGGCCGGGCGCCGGCGACTCGTCGGGCGCCGCCGGGCCGGTGCGCCCGCGTGCCCCGCGCGGCGCTCGCGGCCACGTACGGGAAGGGGCCCCGGAGCCGGCGCCCTCCGGGGTCTACTGCGGCGGGTTGCCCGTCGAGATCTTCAGGGTGAACTCGGCGTCGTCGGCGGTGATGTCCTCACCCGCCGGCGGGTACTGCTCCAGGACCGTGCCCTCGCCGTAGGTGGACTCGTCGACCGGGGTCTGGGTCATGATCTTCCAGCCGGCGGCCTGGACGCAGTCCTTCACGGACTGGATGTTCTTGTAGGTGAAGTTCGGCACCTCGAACTTGCTGGGGTCGTCGCTCGACTCCGTCGGCTGGGTGCACTTCTTCACGTCGATGGTCTTGGTCAGGTCGGGGCCCTTGTGCCCGGGCTTCGCCGAAGGGCTCCCCTCCGAGTCCGTGCCGGCCGTGCTGCCGCTGGTGGTGCCGCCGGCGCCGGCCTCGGGGGCCGGGTCGTCCTTCTGGCTGAGGGCGATGACCAGGCCGCCGACGGCGAGCAGGGCGACGATGATCGCGCCGAGCAGGAGGGGCGTGTTCCGGCGGGAGCCGCCGCCACGGACGGGAGCGGGCGCGTGCGTCTGGTAGACCGGCGCGGCGGCCGGGGTCGGGTAGCCGCCGGGCGCGGGCGTCGGGGCCTGCTGCGGGTAGCCGTACGCCGGGGCGGGCGCGTGCGTCGCCGGGCCGTAGGGGCCGGGCTGCGGGTGCGGCGTCGGCGGCAGGTAGGACTGCGGGCCCGGCGGCGGGGTCTGGCCGACCGGCGGGAAGACCGCCGAGCTGACGCCCGAGCCGCTGCCCACGGGGGCGCCCGGCACGATGACGGGGGCGGCGGTCTGGCCGGCGGAGAGCACCCGCAGGCACTCCTGGCGCATCGCGTCCGCGCTGGGGAACCGCTCGTTCGGGTTCTTCCGCAGCGCCCGCGCGACCAGCGCGTCCATCGCCGGCGTCACCGACCGGTTCACGGAGGACGGCGCGACCGGCTCCTCCTGCACGTGCGCGTAGGCGATGGCCAGCGGCGAGTCGGCGTCGAACGGCAGCCGGCCCGTCAGCAGCTGGAACAGCATGATGCCGACCGAATAAAGGTCGGAGCGGGCGTCCACGGCCCGCCCGAGGGCCTGCTCGGGGGAGAGGTACTGCGGGGTGCCGACGACCATGCCGGTCTGGGTCATCGAGGTGACGCCGGACTGCATGGCCCGCGCGATGCCGAAGTCCATGACCTTCACGACGCCGCGCTTGGTCATCATCACGTTGCCGGGCTTGATGTCGCGGTGGACCAGGCCCATCTCGTGGCTGGTCTCCAGGGCCGCGAGCACGTCGGCGGTGACCTTCAGCGCCTTGTCGGCCGGCATCGCGCCGAACTGCGCCACGTCGGAGGCGAGGACCGAGCCGAGCGGCCGGCCCTCCACGTACTCCATGACGATGTACGGCATGACGGCGCCGTCGAGGGTGTCCTCGCCGGTGTCGAAGACCGAGACGATGTTGGTGTGCGACAGCTTCGCGACGGCCTGCGCCTCACGGCGGAACCGTTCGCGGAAGGACTGCTCGCGGCCGAGCTCCGTGTGCAGCGTCTTGATCGCGACCTGGCGGTCGAGCGCGGTGTCGTAGGCCAGGTACACCGACGCCATGCCGCCCTCGCCGAGCAGGTCGCGCAGCTGGTACCGGCCGCCCGCGACCGAACCGCCCGCATAGCGGCCCTGTGCGCCGTCCTGGCTCATCTGTGCTTCCCCCTACGCGCGCGTGGCGGCGTTGATCCGGATTTTCCTGGCCAAGTCTGCCCGAGGGCCCCGACACGTCAAGCCGGGTGCCCGTTCCGTGACCCTCCGCACAAGAAGCGTCTCGGAAGCGTTATGGGAATCCCATCGAATTTGCACAGGTGTACACGGAGAGGATGGGATGGCCGGTCCATCCCGGACCGTGATGTCGCACGGAGCCTGTAGCGTGACGACTGGACACGGCACGACAGACGACGGCGAGGACTGATGGCACCCGAATCCGGAGCAGGCGGCGGCGGTGTGTCGGACGCGTCGGCGGAGTCCTGGGGCGTCGGCGGGGTCGTCGGGGACGGACGCTACCGCCTGACGCACCGTCTGGGACGCGGCGGCATGGCCGAGGTGTTCGCCGCCGAGGACGTACGCCTGGGACGCACGGTGGCGGTGAAACTGCTCCGCGCCGACCTGGCCGAGGACCCGGTCTCCAAGGCGCGCTTCACGCGCGAGGCACAGTCCGTCGCGGGACTCAACCACCACGCGATCGTGGCCGTGTACGACTCCGGCGAGGACGTCGTCGGCGGCCGTTCCGTGCCGTACATCGTCATGGAGCTGGTCGAGGGCCGCACCATCCGCGACCTGCTGGTCAGCGCCGAGGCGCCCGGACCGGAGCAGGCGCTCATCATCGTCTCCGGGGTCCTGGAGGCCCTGGCGTACTCGCACCAGCACGGCATCGTGCACCGCGACATCAAGCCGGCGAACGTGATCATCACGCACTCCGGCGCCGTGAAGGTCATGGACTTCGGCATCGCCCGTGCCCTGCACGGGGCGCAGTCGACGATGACGCAGACCGGCATGGTCATGGGCACGCCGCAGTACCTCTCCCCCGAGCAGGCTCTCGGCAAGGCCGTCGACCACCGCTCCGACCTGTACGCGACCGGCTGCCTGCTCTACGAACTGCTCGCACTGCGTCCTCCCTTCACCGGCGAGACGCCGCTGTCGGTGGTGTACCAGCACGTCCAGGACACCCCGGTCCCGCCGTCCGACGTCACGCAGGACGCGCCGCCGGAGCTGGACGGCCTGGTCATGCGCTCCCTCGCGAAGGACCCGGACGACCGGTTCCAGAGCGCCGAGGAGATGCGCGGGCTGATCCAGTACGGCCTCCAGATGCTCCAGCAGCAGGGCGGCCACACCGGCACGTGGAACACCGGGCCCGTGGAGGCCCACGAGGGCGGGCACACCCCGGTCGGCGGCATGGCCGCGACGACCGCCATGGGCCATCCGATGCACGGGGACACCGCGCAGGGCCGCATCCTTCCGCCGGTGAACCCGGAGGACGGCGGATACGGCGGTTACGACGGCGGTACGGGCGGGACCGGCGGTTACGGGCAGGGGCCCTACGGCGGTCCGGGCGGCGGAGCGGGCAACGGCCGGCGCGCCAAGGTGATCCTGTTCGTGGCGCTCGCGCTGGTCGCCGTGGTCGCGGGTGTCGTCTTCGCGGTGCAGAAGGCCGGCGAGAACGAGAAGGAGGGCGGCAAGGTCACCCCGACCCCGACCGCCACCGACTCGCCGTCGACCCCGACCCGGACGCCGACGACCTCCGCCGAGACGCCGAGCCAGGAGCCCACGTGGGACCCGGGCACGTCGACCGGTGGCAGCACGCAGCGGCCGTGGAACCCGCCGACGCGGACGTACACCACCGCGCCGCCGACGTACACCGGCGAACCGGAGCCGACGGACACGGGCGCGCCCACCGACACGGCCACCCCGACCGACACGGGTGCCCCGACGGACACCAGCGCGCCGCCCACCGACACCGGCGCGCCGACGGAGCCGACCGGTGGGGCGACCACCGGCGACGGCTCCAGCGGCGGCGGTGGCGACCCGGGGACGGGCACCCCGCCCACGGGCGGGGATTCCACCGGCTGACCCGGCCCCGGGACCGTATCCGCTCAGGCGGCGAAGGCGTCACGTACGGCGTCGTACTCCCGGGTCCACCAGACCGCCAGGGCCGACACCGCGGGAAACTGCGGGTCGGCCCTGCGGTCGTGCAGCTGGTAGCGCCAGCGCAGGGTCCAGAAGTCGTTGAGCCGCTCCCACCACACCCGGTGGGCCGCCGCGGCCAGCTCGGCGCCGTCCGCCCCCGTCGCCCGCCGGTACGCGCGCGCGTAGGCCCGGACCTTCTCCAGGGCCAGCTCTCCCCCGGGCCGTACGAAGAAGATCGCGGCGGCCCGGACGGCCTCCTCGGCGCGCGGGCGGACGCCGAGGCGGTCCCAGTCGACGATGGCGGCCGGCTCCGCGCCCCGGTACAGCAGGTTGAGCGGGTGGAAGTCGCCGTGCACCCAGCCCGAGGCGGGGGCGGGCGGCGGCCGGTGGTGGGCGTGCTGGGCGAGGAGGCGGCGCCGTTCCCGCAGGCGGTGTTCGGCCAGCACGTCGAAGCTGTCGTGGGGGCGGTGGGCGCGGACGAGGCGGATCAGCTCGTCGATGACGCGGAAGGTGTCCTCGGGGCGGGCGCTCTCGTGCGCGGCACCCGGCCGGGGGCTGTCCATGACCCGGTCCAGGCAGGTGTGGACGTGGCCGAGGAGGGTGCCGAGGCGACGGGAGCCGCCGGGGGAGAGCTGGGCGCCGTCGCGGTGGCGGCCCTCGACCCACGGGTGGAGGGCGTAGCAGTGGCCGCCGACGACGGCGACGGTGCGGCCCCTCCGGTCGGCGAGGGGCGGGGCGACGGGCAGGCCGAGGCCGTGCAGGCGCTGGATGGCCCGGTGCTGGCGGAGGATGGTGGCCCGGTCGGCGGTGGGGGCGTCGAGGTGCTGCTTGAGGAAGTAGGAGCCGCGGGTGGTGGAGAGGCGGTAGCCGCGGTTGAGCAGTCCCTCGGTGACGGGTTCGCAGGAGAGCGGTTCACCGGCCTGCGGGTAACGGCGCAGCACGGCGCCGACCGGAGGAGCGAGTGTTGCAGATGAGCGCGGCACTCCACATATGGTAGATCACGCAGCGTGTCGGGAGTGTCGCTCTGTGAAATCGGCGGGAGCGGCCGGCCCTGTGGAGCCCCCGGCCGCGTACTCGAGGACGTGGACCGACACGAACTGCGGGGTGATCCGCAGGAAGACCGGGACGAAGGGCTCCCCGTCCACCCGGACGGGTTCGGGCCCGAGGGCGGCGCGCTCGTCCTCCACCGGCTCGACGGCCTCCGCCGTGCCGGTGAACTGGACGGACCACGGGGAGGTGAGGCCGGTGGCGAGGTTGTCCGCCTCGTACGCCACGACGCCGCCGTGGCAGGCCCGGTGGTAGCCGAAGCCCTGGTGGAGCCGGACCAGGACGCACCGGCCGGTCACCACGTGCCGGGCGGGGGCGACGAACGGCAGGGCGCGCATGCTGGTCGCCAGGCGGCCGTACGGCACCCGGCCGAGCAGTTCGAGGGCGCGGCTCTCCTCGGAGGACATGGCCCTCACTCTGCGCGACCGCGTACCGCGCCGGAAGGGACGGGCGCCCCCCGCCGACGGGGACGTAGGTCCCGAATTCCGTACCCCGGATGGCGCGGGACGGGCCGTTTTCCGGACCCGGGGGGCGAAATGAATGATTCCGACCTTGCTTCGCGCGGCCGGGCCGCCGCCCCGGGACCCGTTGCGTTCCGGCCGCCCGGCCCCGACCTGCCGAATCCCGGCCTGCCGGTTCGGCCGTCAGTGGCGTTCGGCCTGCAGCCGCGCCACGTACGCCGCGGCCTGCGAGCGGCGCTCCATGCCCAGCTTGGACAGCAGGCTGGAGACGTAGTTCTTGATGGTCTTCTCCGCCAGGTGGAGCCGCTCGCCGATGGCCCGGTTGGTCAGGCCCTCGCCGATCAGGTCCAGGATCCTGCGCTCCTGCTCGGTGAGGTGGGCGAGCCGGTCGTCCCCCTTGGGGCCGTTGCCGTCGCGCAGCCGCTCCAGGACCCGGGCGGTGGCCACCGGGTCGAGCAGGGACCTGCCCGCCGCCACGTCCCGTACCGCGTTGAGCAGTTCGTTGCCGCGGATCGCCTTGAGGACATAACCCGAGGCCCCGGCCATGATCGCGTCGAAGAGGGCCTCGTCGTCCGCGTAGGAGGTCAGCATCAGGCATTTGATCGACTCGTCCTGGGAGCGGACCTCCCGGCAGACCTCCACACCGCTGCCGTCGGGGAGCCGGACGTCGAGCACGGCCACGTCCGGGCGGGTCGCCGGGATCCTGACCAGGGCGTCCGCCGCCGTACCGGCCTCTCCGACCACCTCGATGCCGTCCTCCACGGAGAGCAGCTCGTGGACGCCGCGCCGGACGACTTCGTGGTCATCCAGCAGAAATACCCGGATTTTTCCTTCTTCGCGCACGCGGACAGTCTCACATATTGACTCTTCCCGCGCCCGGGGTCCGCGGGATAACGTGCCGCATGTTCCGACGACGGCGTCGGGTCGTTGTCCATGCGCTGACCAGCGGCGTGTCCCCTTTTTTCGATTTACTTGGAAATCCAAGCAAAATCGCAGGTCAAGCGGGGTTACGCAGGAATGCCGCACTATGGGTAACGTGCCTATGACGGCGCTCGCCGGGGCACCTGTCACGCCCGACTCCGGCCGCGTCGCACCCACCCCGTGCGAAGGGTACGGATAGGGCGGAGCCTCCCCTTACTCGCAGTAGGGGGGACCCCAGGCCTCACCGGCGAACCCGGGGGCCGGACCGACGGAGGAGCACGCACGTGACCGTGGAGAGCACTGCCGCGCGCAAGACGACGCGACGCAGCAGCGGCACCAAGCGCACCGCAAGCGCGAGCACGAGCACCACCAAGAAGACGAGCCCGCGCGCGGCCGGGGCCGGCGCCACGGAGCCCGAGCTCGTCCAGCTGCTGACGCCCGAGGGAGAGCGCGTCCAGCACCCCGACTACGACATCGACCTGAGCGCCGAGGAGCTGCGCGGGCTCTACCGCGACATGGTCCTCACCCGCCGTTTCGACGCCGAGGCCACGTCCCTCCAGCGGCAGGGCGAGCTGGGCCTGTGGGCCTCGCTGCTCGGCCAGGAGGCCGCCCAGATCGGTTCCGGCCGGGCCCTGCGCGACGACGACTACGTCTTCCCGACCTACCGGGAGCACGGTGTCGCCTGGTGCCGCGGGGTCGACCCGACCAACCTGCTCGGCATGTTCCGCGGGGTGAACAACGGCGGCTGGGACCCCAGCAGCAACAACTTCCACCTCTACACGATCGTCCTCGGCTCGCAGACGCTGCACGCCACCGGCTACGCCATGGGCATCGCCAAGGACGGGGCCGACTCCGCGGTGCTCGCCTACTTCGGCGACGGCGCCTCCAGCCAGGGCGACGTCAACGAGTCGTTCGTCTTCTCCGCGGTCTACAACGCCCCCGTCGTGTTCTTCTGCCAGAACAACCAGTGGGCCATCTCCGAGCCCATCGAGAAGCAGACCCGCGTCCCGCTCTACCAGCGCGCCCGCGGCTTCGGTTTCCCCGGCGTGCGGGTCGACGGCAACGACGTCCTGGCCTGCCTGGCCGTGACGCGCGACGCCCTGGAGCGCGCCCGGCGCGGCGAGGGCCCCACGCTCATCGAGGCGTTCACCTACCGCATGGCCGCCCACACCACCTCCGACGACCCGACCCGCTACCGCCGCGACGCGGAGCGCGAGGCGTGGGAGGCGAAGGACCCGATCCAGCGCCTCAAGGTGTACCTGGAGAACGCGGGCCACGCCGACGCCGCCTTCTTCGAGGCCCTGGAGGAGGAGAGCGAGGCGCTCGGCAAGCACGTCCGCGAGGTCGTCCGTGCCATGCCCGTTCCCGACCACATGGCGATGTTCGACCACACGTACGCGGACGGGCACGCGCTCGTCGACGAGGAGCGCGCGGAGTTCGCCGCCTACCAGGCGTCCTTCGAGGGCGGAGAGGGCGAGTAATCATGGCTGTCCAGAAGCTTCCCCTCGCGAAGGCGCTCAACGAGTCGCTGCGCAAGGCCCTGGAGACCGACCCGAAGGTCGTCGTCATGGGCCTGGACGTCGGCAAGCTGGGCGGTGTCTTCCGGATCACCGACGGTCTGCAGAAGGACTTCGGCGAGGACCGGGTGGTCGACACCCCGCTCGCCGAGTCCGGCATCGTCGGCACCGCTATCGGTCTCGCGCTGCGCGGTTACCGGCCGGTCGTGGAGATCCAGTTCGACGGGTTCGTCTTCCCGGCGTACGACCAGATCGTCACCCAGCTGGCGAAGATGCGGGCCCGTTCGCTCGGCACCGTGAAGATGCCGGTCGTCATCCGCATCCCGTACGGCGGCGGCATCGGCGCCGTCGAGCACCACTCGGAGTCCCCCGAGTCGCTGTTCGCGCACGTCGCGGGCCTCAAGGTGGTCACCCCGGCGAACTCCTCCGACGCCTACTGGATGCTCCAGCAGGCGATCCAGAGCGACGACCCGGTCATCTTCTTCGAGCCCAAGCGCCGCTACTGGGACAAGGGCGAGGTCGACACCGAGTCCATCCCCGGCGAGCTGCACAAGGCACGGGTGGCCCGTGAGGGCACCGACCTGACGCTCGCCGCGTACGGCCCGATGGTGAAGACCTGTCTGGAGGCGGCCGCGGCCGCCGCCGAGGAGGGCAGGTCGATCGAGGTCCTGGACCTGCGCTCGATCTCCCCGCTCGACTTCGACACCATCCAGGCATCCGTGGAGAAGACCGGCCGCCTGGTCGTCGTCCACGAGGCACCGGTCTTCTTCGGCTCCGGCGCGGAGATCGCCGCCCGCATCACCGAGCGCTGCTTCTACCACCTGGAGGCCCCCGTCCTGCGGGTCGGCGGCTACCACGCGCCGTATCCGCCGGCGCGCCTGGAGGAGGAGTACCTGCCGGGCCTGGACCGCGTGCTCGACGCCGTCGACCGCTCGCTGGCGTTCTGAGGAGAGCACCGTGACGATCCGCGAATTCAAGATGCCCGACGTGGGCGAGGGCCTGACCGAGGCCGAGATCCTCAAGTGGTACGTCCAGCCGGGTGACACCGTCACCGACGGGCAGGTCGTGTGCGAGGTCGAGACGGCCAAGGCGGCCGTGGAGCTGCCGATCCCGTTCGACGGCACCGTCCACGAGCTGCGCTTTCCCGAGGGCACGACGGTCGACGTCGGCGAGGTCATCATCTCGGTGAACGTGGGCGGCGGCGCCGCCCCGGCGGCCCCCGCCGCCGCGTCCGCCCCGGCCGAGGCGCCGGCTCCGGCCGCCGCCGTTCCCGCCGCGTCCGCTCCGGCCGCCGCGTCCGCTCCGGCCGCCGAGGCCGCTCCGGCCGCCGAGGCCGAGCAGGCGGCCGAGGGCCGTCAGCCGGTCCTCGTCGGGTACGGCGTGGCCGCGTCCTCCACCAAGCGGCGGGCGCGCAAGGGCGCCGTGGTGCCCGGCCAGGCCTCCGCCGCCATCCAGGGCGAGCTCAACGGGCACGGTGGTACGGCCACCGCCACCGCCGCCCGTCCGCTGGCGAAGCCGCCGGTGCGCAAGCTCGCCAAGGACCTCGGCGTGGACCTGGCGAGGGTCGTCCCGACCGGTCCGGACGGGGTCATCACCCGCGAGGACGTGCACAAGGCGGCCACGCCCGCGCCCGCGCCCGTCGTGGAGGCTCCGGCCCCCGCGCCGGCCGCCCAGGCCCAGACCCCGGCCCCCGCGCCGGCGGCGGACGCGCGGGAGACCCGCGTCCCGATCAAGGGCGTGCGCAAGGCCACGGCGGCGGCGATGGTCGGCTCGGCCTTCACCGCCCCCCATGTCACCGAGTTCGTGACCTTCGACATCACCCGCACGATGAAGCTGGTCGAGGAGCTCAAGACCGACAAGGACATGGCGGGGCTGCGGGTCAATCCGCTCCTGCTCATCGCCAAGGCCGTCCTGGTCGCGATCAAGCGCAACCCGGAGATCAACGCGGCCTGGGACGAGGCGGCGCAGGAGATCGTCCTCAAGCACTACGTGAACCTGGGCATCGCCGCGGCCACCCCGCGCGGGCTGATCGTGCCGAACATCAAGGACGCGCACGCGCAGACCCTGCCCGAGCTCTCGCGGTCGCTGAGCGAGCTGGTCGCCACGGCCCGCGAGGGGAAGACCACCCCGGCGGCGATGCAGGGCGGCACCTTCACGATCACCAACGTCGGCGTCTTCGGCGTCGACACCGGCACGCCCATCCTCAACCCGGGCGAGTCCGCGATCCTGGCGGTCGGTGCGATCAAGCTCCAGCCGTGGGTCCACAAGGGCAAGGTGAAGCCGCGTCAGGTCACCACGCTGGCACTCTCCTTCGATCACCGGCTGGTCGACGGCGAGCTCGGCTCCAAGTTCCTGGCGGATGTCGCCGCGATCCTGGAGCAGCCGAAGCGCCTCATCACCTGGGCCTGACGGTCCTGTCGCACCCGGCGGGGGCCGGTCCGCGTTCCGGCGGGCCATGACCTCCCGTACGGGGGTGGCCGTTTCACGTGAAACATCCGGCGGTGGCGTCCGCCACCGCCGGATGTCTTTCCGCGCGCTCGTTCGCGAACAGGTCAGGCTGTCCCGCTTCACGC
>NZ_JAPSIW010000217.1 GCF_031178505.1 Streptomyces sp.
GACGGTCGCGGAGTACGCGGGGGAGCGGCTGGACGAGGCCGGGGAGCGGTCCGCGGCGGAGCGCCGCCATCTGACGTACTACCGCGAACTCGCCCGCACCACCGACCCCCGACTGCGCGGCCCCCGGCAGGCGGACCTGCTGCGGACGCTGGAGCGCGAGCACGGCAACCTGCGCACCGCCCTCGGCCGGGCCGTCGCCCTCGCCGACGAGCAGGAGACCCTCTGCCTGGTCCACGCGCTCAGCTGGTTCTGGCAGCTGCGCAACCACCAGGCCGAGTCACGGACCTGGGCGGCAGCCGCCTGCCGCCTCGGCCCCGACCCCTTCCGGGGACCCGTCAGGACCGCCCGCCCCGTCGACGGACGGTGCACCGACGTACCGCCCCCGTGGAGCGGCGAACGGCTCAGGGAGGCCCGGCGCGGCGCCCACCTCTACGCCCTCGCCGTCCAGGGCGGGGAGGGCGCCACCGCCCTGGAGAGCCCCGGCAACCGAGCCCGGCTCGACGCCGTCGTCGCCGCCTATCCGCCCGGAATGCCGCAGACCTGCCGCCAGCCCGGCACCATGTGGTACTTCGCCCGGCTGATGACCGGCGGGCTCCGCACGCTCGACGAGACCCTGGGGCTCGTCGTCGAGGCCTGCCGCGCCCACGCTCCGCACTGGGACCTGGGTTTCGCCCTCCTCATGCGCGCCAAACTCCTCGGCCGGGGACCCGGGGACGCCGGCGAGGCGCTCGCCCTCTTCGAGGAGGCCCGGGACGCCTGGGGGATCGCCGAGTCCCTCGCGGCCCGCGGCGAGGCGTACGAGCGGGCCGGGCGGCTCCAGGAGGCCGCCGCCGACTTCGAGCGGGCAGTGCACGCCGCCGCCCGCGCCGGCGCCCACTCCCAGGTGCCCGGCTTCCGCGCCCGCCTCGCGGCCGTACGGCTCCGGCTGCGGCCGGACGGCGACGAGGCCGCCGAACGGATGCTCGCCGAGGCCGCCGAGGAGGCCGCCGCCCGGGGCGCGGAAGCCCCGGGGACCGGCCGGATGCTGCTCGCCGAGCACTACGGCCACACCGGGCGGACCGCCCTCGCCCAGGATCAGCTCACCCGGGTCGAGAGCGAGCTCGGCGACTTCACCCCGGGACTCGTCCGGGGCCTGCTCGGCGGCATGCGCGCCTGGCTCGACTGCCTGGACGGGGCCTACGGCCGGGCCGGGGAGCGGCTCGCGCGGGCCGTTGACGACATGGAGAGCCTCGCCCACCTGGTCGCCCCCTACCTGGTCGTCACCCAGTTCGCGACCGCGGCCTGGGCGCGCGCGGGGCACGGTCTGCCGGGCGGCGCCGAGGACGGGGCGCGGCTCCTCGGGGCGTACGACGCGCACGGCGGCGACCAGGGCGCGGGCGGGTTCCGTCCCTTCACCACGCGCACGGAGACGGCGATCAGGGCCCGGGCCGAGGAGGCCGTGCGCGCCACGCTGCCGCCGGAGACGTACACGGCCCTCCACGAGGAGGGCGCGGCCCTCACCGTCCCCGAGGCGGCCCTGCTGCTCAGGCGGGGGACCGCCCCCGCCTGAGCGGGAACGGGCCCGCCGCGCTCAGTCGCCCTCGCGCGCGTCGGCCAGGCGCTCGCGGGCCTCGGCCAGGTCCTCCGGGGTCGGCGCCGCGTCCTGGGCGAGGCTGCGCCGCCAGTACCCGGTGAAGTGGACGGCGCGCCGGTCGACCCCCCGCTCCCTCACGAGGTGGCGGCGCAGGTCCCGCACCACCGAGGCCTCACCGGCCAGCCAGGCGTGCGGCCGGCCCGGCGGCAGCGCGGCGGCCCGGAGGGCCTCCACGGGTGAGTCGCCGTCCCGCAGCGGGCGCACGGTGAGCCGCGCCGGCGACGGGAGCGGCCGCTCCTCGGCGGCGTCCGGCACCTGGACGAGGGCGAGGGCGGTCCGGCCGGCCGGGAGGGCGGCGACCACGGTGGTCAGCGCGGGCAGCGCGCAGGCGTCGGCGTACAGCAGCGTCCAGTCGCCCGCCCCGGTGTCGAAGGGCACCGCGAAGTCCGCCGAAGGGCCGAACATGCCGAGCACGTCGCCGGGCCGCGCCCGGCGGGCCCAGCGGGTGGCGGGCCCCTCCTCCCCGCCGTGCAGGAAGAACTCGACGTCGACCGTGCCCGCCGCCGGGTCGTGACCGCACAGGGTGTAGCTGCGCATCCAGGGCCGTTCGGCCTCCGGGAGCGCCGCGTAGGCCGCGTACCAGCGCAGGACGTCGCCGTCGGGACCGGGCTCGGGCAGCACCGGCTCGGCCCGGCCCTCCCTGGGGAGGAACAGCTTCACCTGCTGGTCCGGTCCGGCGAGCACGAGCCGGTCCAGGCCGGGCCCGGCGAGGGTGACCCGCACGGTTCGCGGGGTCGGGCGCGTGACACCGGTGACGCGCAGCCGTCGGAGCGGCAGCGGGGACTCCCCGGCCGGGGACGCGGAGGGAGAGGCGGGCGTGGGCATGGGGCTCCTCGGAGTCGGGGCGGTCGCGGTGTGCCCCGGGGCATCCGGGGCGTGTCCGCGACTCTCCCCGGGGCCGCCGACACCGCGCCGACACGCCGCCGACACGGCCGGGCGCGCCCCCCACCGGTCCCGGATGCGGTCCCGGGGGCCGGAGCCGACAATGGCCAGTGCCGGACCACTACGGAGGAGGCGGCATGAACGCAGAGCCCGACAAGACGACGACGGGGGACAGCCCGACGCCCGACCGGCTGCTGCACGCCGGTTCCGAGGGCGACTTCACGGCGGAGGACCTGGTCCTCGCCTCCGGCCGTGACGTGACGCCCAAGAACCTCGCCTGGGCGGAGCGCCGCATGGCCGAGAAGGGGCGGCGCGCCTCCATGGACGAACTCCTGCCCTGAGGGCCGTTCCCCGGTTCTTGTCAGCGAAGCCCCGGGCCGTGCCCGGGGCTTGACCGGCCGCCCCAGGGAGGGGCGTGCGGTCAGGGCTTCTGGAAGCCCGCCTCCTGGAGGATCTTCCGGCCCGCGGGAGAGGCCAGCCAGGCGACGAAGGCGGCGGCCGCCTCGCCGTTCCGGGAGTCCTTCAGAGCGGCGGCCGGGTACTGCGCCACCGCGTTCTGCCCGTCGGGGATCTCCACCGCGTCGACCTTGTCGGCGGCGCCGGCCGCGTCGGTGCGGTAGACGAGGCCCGCGTCCGCCTCGCCGAGCTCCACCTTGCTCAGCACCGCCCGCACGCTGGGCTCCTGGGAGACCGGCTTCACCGTGATCCCCTGCGCCTTCAGGATCTTCTCGCTGTACTTGCCGGCCGGGACCTCGGGCGCGGCGAGGACCACCTTGAGCCGGGGGTCCGCGAGGTCCCTGAGGCTCCCGATCCTGTGCGGATTGCCCGCGGTGGTGGCGATGACCAGGCGGTTCCTCGCGATGACCGTGGGCGTGCCGGTGACCGCGCGCACCTTGTCCATGCTCGTGGTGTCGGCGGTGACGAGGACGTCGGCGGGGGAGCCCTGCGAGACCTGGGCGACCAGTTCCTGGGAGCCGGCGAAGGAGAACGTCAGCTTCGTGCCCGGATGCGACTTCTCGTACGCGGCGCCGGCCGCCTCGAAGACGTCGGTGAGGGAGGCGGCGGCGAGGACCGTCAGCTGCGCGGCGGGCGCGGCGCTCGCGGAGCCGGTGGCACCGCCCGCGGCCGTCCCGGCGCCGTCGCCACCACAGGCCGTGAGCGGCGCGAGCAGGGCGGCGACGAGTACGGCGGCGGTACGGCCTCGGGTGAGGGGACGGGACATGAGGTCGGAACTCCTTGAGGAGAGATGGAAGAAGGGGGAGGCGAGCCGGTCGCGCCGACGGCCGCCACTCCCGGTACGGCGTCAAGGTGGTCAGGCGCGGTCGCGCGGCTCGTTCGCGCCGCGGTGGACCGTGCACCCGCCCGCGTCCGCCGGATGGTGCGCCGGTCGGGCGCCGACACCCGGCAGGCCGACGGCCCACCCCGGGTTGGGAGGCCGCATGTGCGACACCGTAGGGCCGTGAAGCTCGGATCTGCAATGTTCTTGTGGGAGCCTCCATGGCGCATGCGGGCCGCGTTGGAGGAAGGGCCGACCGCGGAGCGGTGGGCGGGCGCGGTCCGGGAAACCGGTGGAAAACCGGTCCGGATCCCGGTACCCGGCGCTGTCCCGTCGAGCCCCGCCCCGTCCGCGCGGGCCGTGGGCGGGCGTGCCGCCGAGGCGGGGGTGAACCCCCGCTGTCCGAAGCGTGTGCCGCCGCCGCGATGACGGCGTGCCGAGTGGAGCGCCGCCGGGCGGTTCACGGCGGCCCTGGGCGACCAGCGGGCCGCGCGCCGTCTCAGCCGGAGCGCCACCAGGGCGCGCGGACGGTGCGGCTCTCCGTGGCCGTGCACGCCCGGCCGTTGGAGATCTCCCGGTCGTCCAGGTTCCAGCCGACGACTCCGTCGCCCTTGCGGCCGAGTTCGATCAGGCGGGCGCTCGTGGTCCGGGTGCCCGTGGTGACCCGGCACTCCACGATCGACGTCCATGCCTGTCCGTCCAGCGCCGACGCGAAGGCCAGGACGGGCAGGACCACGACGCTCAGGCAGAGCGCCACCCACCACTCGACCCCGGCGGCCCGCCGCAGCCAGCCCGGCGGCCGGTAGCCGCCCCGGGAGCCGTGGGGCCCGCCGGAGCCGGCGCCGTGGCGGTGCGGATGCCGCCGCCCCGTCCGGTACTCCACGACGACGCCCTGCCGCAGGGCGTACGCGACGAGCCCCGTGGCGAGACCCCACCACGGGCCGAAGAAACAGGCGTCGATCACGCCCACCGCCAGCGGGTTGACCACCGTGAGGGCCGCCCGTTGCAGGGTCCGCCCGGGCCCCCGGCCCACGGGCACCGCGCCCCGGGCGGCGAACAGCGCGAACACCACCCGCGACACGACGACGGCGAGCACCGATCCGAGGAGCGGGTCCGTGATGATCATGCCGATCAGGACGTCCGGCCAGTTGCCCGGCTCCATGCCCACGAGAACGTCGCGCAGCGCGTCCCCGCCGCCGACCGTGTACGCCACCTCGGTGACCGGCACGGCGACGGCCAGCGCCATGAGAACGGTGTGCCCCGGGCCGCCCTTGCGGTCGGCCTCCCCGGCCTGCCGCGCCTCCGCCCCGGCGGGTGCCGCCTCCCGCCGTCCCGCGTCCGTGTCGTCCCCCACGGCGCGTCAGGAGGCGCCGCGGGCGCCGCCCAGCGACTCGACGACCGCCGAACCGGGCCCCTCGGGGGTGTCGTACGAGACGGTGTCACCGGCCCTGCGGCCCAGGAGCGCGCGGCCGAGCGGGCTGTCGGCGGTGACCGTCGCCGCGTCGTCGGCCTCGGCCACCTCCCCGACCTGGAGGGTGCTCCGCGTGCCGTCGGCGAACCGCACCGTCACGGTGCTGCCCACCCCCACCGCGTCCGTGTCCGGGGGCCCCGCCACGGCGGCCTCGCGCAGCCGGTCGCCGATCTCCGCGATCCGGCCGTCGAGCCGGTCGAGCAGGTCGGCGCGCCGCAGTTCGTCCGCCTGGTCGGCGCGGTCGCCCGGCTCGTCGCCCCCGCCGTCCCTGAGGGTGGCGGCCACCGTCTCCCGCTCGGCCCGCAGATCGGCGAGTTCACTCTCGAACGCCCGGCGGGCGTCGGCACTCATGGGTTCGGGTCCACCGGTCATTCCTGCTCCCGTCTCCGCGAAGGCGCATTCCGGGCGAAACGTTACAGACAGGGGCAGAGGGGGGCCATTGAACCGCGGCGACCGGCGCGGCGGGCGCCGTCCACCCGGCGGAGCCCGGGCCGTACGGCGGCCGGGCGCCCCGGCCCGAACGGCCGACACCCGCCCCGTACACACTGTCCGTACCGGCGGCCATACTGGTCGGGCCGGGGAGGTGCACGGAAATCGACGGGGGCGACGGCACGCGATGGGGGACAGCAGGCTGATCCAGGGCCGGTACCGGCTGCACGAGGTCATCGGGCGCGGCGGCATGGGTGAGGTGTGGCGCGCCACCGACGAGGCCCTGGGGCGCTCGGTCGCCGTGAAGTGCCTCAAACCGCTCGCCCCGCACCAGGACCCGCAGATCCACCGGGTCGTGCGGGAGCGCTTCCGCCGCGAGGCACGGGTCGCCGCCGCCCTCCAGCACCGGGGCATCACCGTCGTGCACGACTTCGGCGAGTCCGAGGGGGTGCTCTACCTCGTCATGGAACTCCTGGAGGGCCGCAACCTCAGCCAGCTCCTCGCCGCCAACGCGCAGAGCCCGCTGCCCGTCCAGGACGTCGTGGACATCGCGGACCAGGTGGCCGACGCCCTCGCGTACACCCACCGCCACGGCATCGTGCACCGGGACCTCAAGCCCGCCAACATCATGCGGCTGCGCGACGGCACGGTGAAGCTGTGCGACTTCGGCATTGCGCGCCTGGACGCCGACCTCGGCTTCACCTCGCGGCTCACCGGCACCGGCATCGCCATGGGGACGCCCCACTACATGTCCCCGGAGCAGATCGGCGGTGGCGAGATCGACCACCGCAGCGACCTCTACTCGCTCGGCTGCGTGCTGTACGAGCTGGCCACCGGCGCCCCGCCGTTCGACCTCGGGGACTCGTGGGCCATCCTCATCGGCCACCGGGACACCGAGCCGCGCCCCCCGAGGGCGCACCGGGCCGAACTGCCCGACTACTTCGACCGGATCGTCCTCGACCTGCTGGCCAAGGCCCCCGAGCAGCGGCCGTCCGACGCGGGCGACCTGCGCCGCCGCATCGTCAGCGGCCGTACGGTGCCGGGCCCGCACCCGGTCCCCGTCCCGGCACCGCACCCGGCCCCCGCCGCGGTGGTGACCGTGCCCCGCCCCGCCACCGCCCCGCCCCGGGCCGCCGTGCCCGCCTGGGCGCGGCACCTGACCGGCGGTCACCGGCCTGCCGAGGCCACCGGCCGGCACACCGCCGCCCACGACGCAGCCGCCGCCGTCCTCACCACCGAATGGACCACCACCACCGGCCCCCGCCCGGCACCGGTTGCCGGTCCCGCCACCGCCCCGTCCGCGGAGCTGCTCGCCGTACTCGCCGGCCGGTACCGGGCCGGCATCGGTCTCGGGCGCCTCGGCCGCTGGGAGGAGGCCGAGGAGGTCCACCGGTCCGTCGCCGACCACCGCGCCCTCGTCCTCGGCGAGGACCACCCCGACACCCTGGCGAGCCGGTACGAGGTGGGGTTCGCCCTCGCCCGCCTCGGCCGCCCGGCCGACGCCCTCGCCGCCTTCGACCGGGTCGCCGCCGCCCGCGCCCGCGTCCTCGGCGAGGACCACCCGGACACCCTCGCCGCCCACCAGGAGCGGGCGTACGCGCTGGGCCGCCTCGGCCGGCACGCGGAGGCGTACGAGCGGTACGCGGCGGTCCTCGCCGCGCGCGAGCGCACGGCGGGCGCCGACCACCCCGACACCCTGCGCTGCCGCCACAACCTGGCCGTCACCCTCGGCCGGCTCGGCCGCGCCGAGGAGTCGTACCGTACGGCCGCCGAGGTGGCCGAGGCCCGGGCCCGGCTGCTCGGCGCCGGCCATCCCGACACCCTGAAGTCCCGCCAGGAGGTGGGGTACGCCCTCGCGCGGCTGGGCCGCGCGGAGGAGGCTCTCGTCCACTACCGGGCGGTGGCCGAGGCCCGCGCCGACGCGCTGGGCCCGGACCACCCGGACACGCTCACCGCCCGCTACGAGACCGGTGTCTGCCTCGGCCGCCTCGGACAGGCCGCCGACGCCCTGGCGCTCTGCCGCGAGGTCGCCGAGGCGCGCACCCGCCTCCACGGCCCCGACGACCCCGGGACCCTGCGCGCCCGCCACGTCCTCGCCGTCAATCTCGGCCGCCTCGGCCGCTGGACGGAGGCGCTCGCCGCCTCCCGGGAGGTCCACACGGCCCGCGCCGCCACCCTGGGGCCCGAGCACCCGGAAACCCTCCTCAGCCGCCGTGAGATCGCGGTCGCCCTCGGCCGTCTCGGCCGCTGGGACGAGGCCCTGACGGCCCACCACGAGGTCGCCGAGACCCGCACCCGGGTCCTGGGCCCCGCCCACCCCGACACCCTCGCCGCCCTCGCCGACGAGGCCCACTGCCTCGAACGCCTCGGCCGCCCCGCCGAAGCCGCCACCCTCCTCCACAGAGCGGCCACCCCACCACCGGAGTGACCGCCCCCGCCGCCGGACGAACGGGCCGTCCCCGTACGGCGTCCCGGGCGAGGACGCGCCGGCCCCACCGTGGCGGCGCCACGGCTCCCCGGTGACCGCGGAGCCCGGCGTCCCGGGGGAGACACACCCGCACGACGCCCCGCCCCCTTTTGCCGTGACCCACCCCGTGTGAGCATGAGCCATGACCGACCGCGCACCCCGCCCCGGCGGCCACGCCGCACCCCGCGCCCATGACGCCGTCGTCGTCGGCGGGGGGCACAACGGCCTCACCGCCGCCGCGTACCTGGCCCGCGCCGGGCGGACGGTGCTCGTCCTGGAGCGGCTGGACGTCACCGGCGGGGCCGCCGTGTCGACCCGGCCGTTCGCCGGGGTGGACGCGCGGCTCTCCCGGTACTCGTACCTCGTCTCGCTCCTCCCGGAGAAGATCGTCCGTGACCTGGGGCTGCGGTTCACCGTCCGGAAACGGCCCGTCTCCTCGTACACGCCCCACGGCGACGGCGGCCTCCTCGTCGGCGGGGGAGAGGAACGGACCCGCGCCTCCTTCGCCGCGCTCACCGGATCCGACCGCGCCTACGGGGCCTGGCGGGAGTTCTACGGCCGGACCGGGCGGGCCGCCCGCCGGATCTTCCCCACTCTCACCGAGCCGCTCCCCACCCGCGCCGAACTCCGGGCCCGGCTCGACGACCCCGAGGCCTGGCGAACGCTGTTCGAGGAACCCCTCGGGGTCGCCGTCGAGCGCGCCTTCACCGACGACCTGGTGCGCGGGGTCGTCCTCACCGACGCCCTCATCGGCACCTTCACCCACGCCCACGACCCCTCCCTCCTCCAGAACCGCTGCTTCCTCCACCACGTGATCGGCGGCGGCACCGGCGAGTGGAACGTCCCCGTCGGCGGCATGGGCGCCCTGACCGACGCCCTCGCCGAAGCGGCCCGCGCCGCCGGGGCCACGATCCTCACCGGCCACGAGGTCACCCACGTCGAGACCGACGGCCGCCGCGCCGAGGTCACGTACCGCACCCCGGACGGCATCGAGGCCACCACGGCCGCCGGCCACGTGGTGGAG
>NZ_JAPSIW010000944.1 GCF_031178505.1 Streptomyces sp.
TCGCCGGCGAGCTGTGGCTGCTCGGCGGCGGCCTCACCCGCGGCTACCTCCACCGCCCCGAACTGAACGCCCGCCGCTTCACCGAGCTGGACGGCGAACGCGCCTACCGCACCGGTGACCTCGTCAGCCTCTCCGACGACCGGCAGATCCTCTACCACGGGCGTCTCGACGACGAGGTGAAGATCGGCGGCCAGCGCATCGACCCGGCGGCCGTCGACTCCGTCCTCGCCGGCCACCCCGCCGTCCGCGAGGCCGCCGTCGTCGCCCAGCAGGACGCCGGCGGCGTCAAGCGGCTCGTCGCCTTCACCGTCACCGACGGCGGCACCGGCGCCGAGGAACTGCGCGCCTGGGTGCGCGAGCGGATGCCGGCCGCGGCCGTACCGGCCGCCGTCCCGGTCGTCGTCGCCCTGCCCCGCACCAGCTCCGGCAAGATCAACCGCAAGGTGCTGCGCACCACCGACCCCCGGCTGCCCGTCGTCCACGAGGACCCGCTGCCCGCCGCGGACCGGGTGCCGCTCTCCCACGCCCAGCGGCGCCTGTGGCTGGTCAACCAGCTCGACGGTCCCTCCGCCGCCTACAACATGCCGGTCGTCCTCCACCTGGACGCGGCCCCCGACCGGGCGGCACTCGCCGCCGCCGTCGCCGACCTCACCGAACGGCACGAGGTCCTCCGCACCGTCCTCCTCGCCCCCGAGGACGAGCCGTACCAGCACGTCCTCGCCGCAGGCGCCGTACGGCTCCGGACCGTCGACCGGCCCGCCGCCGAACTCCCCGCCGAGATCGCCCGCTTCACCGCCGGAACTTTCGACCTGGCCCGCGAACTCCCGCTGCGTGTCGCCCTCTTCGTCCCCGAGGACGGGCCCGGCGCCACCCTCGCGGTCCTCCTCCACCACGTCGCCGGGGACGGCTGGTCGCTCCGCCCCCTGATGGCCGACCTCGCCCGCGCCTACACGGCCCGCGCCGCCGGCCGCGCCCCCGCGTGGGAGCCGCTGCCCGTCCAGTACGCCGACTACACCCTCTGGCAGCACGACGTGCTCGGCGACCCAGGCGACCCCGACTCCGCCGCCGCCCGCGGCCTCGCCCACTGGCGGACCGCCCTCGCCGGCCTGCCCGACGTCACCGCCCTGCCGCTCGACCGGCCCCGGCCCGCCGCCCGCGACCACGCCGGCGCCCTGGTGAACACCGTCCTCGAACCCGCCGTCCACGCCCGGCTCGTCCGCCTCGCCGAGGCGCACGACGCCAGCGTGCTCATGGTCCTCCAGACCGCCCTGGCCCTCGCGCTGCGCGCCGCCGGCGCGGGTGACCGCACCGCCCTCGGCACACCCGTCGCCGGCCGCGACGACGAGGCCCTCGACGACCTCGTCGGCTTCTTCGTCAACACGGTCGTCCTGCCGACCGACACCTCCGGCACACCGGCCTTCGCCGCCCTCCTCGACCGGGTCCGCGACACCGACCTCGACGCCTTCGCCCACCAGGGGCTCCCCTTCGACCTCCTGGTCGAACGGCTGGGCCCGCCCCGCCTGCCCGGCGTCCATCCCCTCTTCCAGGTGATGCTCACCCTGCGCACGGCGGGACCCGACGAGCACGCCTTCGCCCTCGGTGACCTGACGGGCCGCTTCGCCACCGACGACACCCCCGCCACCACGAAGTTCGACCTCACCGCCGCCTGCGTCGACCACCGCGACGCGACGGGCGCCCCCGCCGGGCTGAGCCTCGCCCTGGAGTACGCCCGCGACGTCTTCGACGACGACGTCCCCCGGCTCCTCCTCACCGCCCTCGCCCGCGCCCTGCGCGCCGCCGCCGACACCCCCGGCGCACCGGTACGGGACGAGGCGCTGATCCCCGCCGCCGACCGCCGCGCCCTGGACGAGAGGCACGCCCGCGCCGCCGCGGCCGGACCCGCCGCGGCGGGCCCCGGGACGCCGGACCCCGCCGACACGGAACTCGTCGACACCCTCCGCGCCCTGTTCGCCGACGTCCTCGGCCTCGACGGCGTCGGCGCGCACGAAGGCTTCTTCACCATCGGCGGCCACTCCATGAGCGGTGTCCGGCTCGCCAACCGGATCCGCGCCCGCCTCGGCGCCGACGTCCAGGTCCGCGACCTTCTCCTCGCCCCCACCCCCGACGCGCTCGCCCGCCGCATCACCGCCCGCGCCGCCGCCCCCGGCGCCGAAGGCACCCGAGCCGCCACCGCCCGCACCCGGCCCGTGGCGCGCACCGACCGGCCCGACCGTCTCCCCCTCTCGTCGGCCCAGCGCAGGCTCTGGTTCATCGACACCCTCGA
>NZ_JAPSIW010000218.1 GCF_031178505.1 Streptomyces sp.
GCCCTCACGCAGGGGCGTGACATAGCGGGTCGCTACGACCTCTTGCAACACTTTCCCGGGCCACCCATCTCTTCTGCCTTGTCAACCACGGACGACTTCTGCGGGGCGTAGCGGCGGGAATCGCCGGTCGACGACGCTGGGGAGAATCTGGGGAGTTCCGGCCGGCGGGCCGGTCTCCCCGCTCCCCCAGCAGACCGTCGATGACGCCGCGCCCCTTGCTGCCGGCCTCCGGCATGAAGGGAGCATAGTAACCGAGGGTGATCGCCCGCGAGGAGCGTCCGAGCCACCGGGTCAGGGTCACAACGGACACTCCGGCTTCCAACACGATCGAGGCGTAGGTGTGCCGGAGCACGTGGGAACCGTCCTTGGGGGCCGCCGCCCACTGCCAGGCTTTCGCCCCCTAAGGACGTGGCGGGAATGACTGCCGCCTTGGCCAAGGCGGGCTTCCAGGTGTAGGTGTTCCACGTGTTCACCGCGACGGCGTTGCCGAAGCGCGTGGTGAGCAGGAGGGAGAACTTCTTCCTCTCCCCGTCCGGCTTGCCCCACGGCAGCTCCACCTCTACCGGCGGGAAGGCTTCGATGTGACGCTTCAGTGAGCCTTTTCCAACTTCAGGTTGAGGCGTGGTGAAGGACGACGACGGCCTTCACCACGTCCGTGATCTGGGTTGTGCTGCAGCGGAGCTTCCGCAGGAGGCGCCAGCCCTTGAGGGTGGCCATGGCGCGTTCGCCGAGGCAGCGGATCTTGGCGTGGGTGCTGTTGTGGCGACGCTTCCATCGCTTGAGGCGATGGCCGCGAAAGGGCACCCGGACAGGTCCACCGGCTCCTTGGTACGCCTTGTCCGCCCAGCATTTCAGGTCCGCATCGGCAAGGGCTTCGATGAGCCCGTGGTGGCGTGCGGCGGTCAGGTCGTGCGTTGATCCGGGCAGAGCCGGCGACGCCCAGAGCAGCCGCCCAGACGGGTCGGTGAGGACCTAGACGTTCATGCCGTGGCGTTTGTGTTTCCCGGAGTAGTACGGGGTGTCGGCGGCGATCCGGTCGATCGGCAGCAGGGTGCCGTCCAGGATCACGAATGCCTTCATCCGGATCGTCGTCATCGCCTTGGCCAGGGACGGGGCGAGGGCGGCCAGTACGTCGACGGCCTCGCGTATGTAGCGGAAGGCGGTCGCGATCCCGATACCGAATCCGGCGGCGAGCTGGGCGTAGGTGTCGCCGCACCGCAGGTGGGCCAGGGCGAGCAGGGCCTGGCGCCCTGGTGTCAGTCGTCGCCACCGCGTTCCGATCTCCTGCCGCCGGACGGTGAGTTGTCCAGCCAGATACCGCAGGGTGCGACTGGACAGGTCGATCGACGACGGATAGACAAGCACGCGAAGCTCCTGGGCAGCACGGTGGATCTTGGTCGTGACACCGTCTACCAGGAGCTTCGCCGTTGCGCAGGAACGTCCAACTCGTGGCTGGTACGACCAGGTTGGGAAAGGCTCACTGCCCGGGCGCGGAGAAAATCCACGGCCACCAGGTTCCAGTGCCGGTCGATCAGATGGGCCGGACGGGGCAGCCAGGAGTCCATCACGCGACACAGCCCGTCCGGGACGCGGCGGCCGGACACCGGACGCTCCCGCGGCGGGTTCAACCCGGCGAACCGATAGAGGTGTGCGCGTTCGGAGCCGTCCCTCCGCAGCACCCGGGCGATCGCGTCGAGCCCCTCGGCGGAGACATTGATCTCCCGGCCTTGCTTCAGCCACGTGTAGCAGGACACCCCGGCCCCGGCGAGTGCCGCGACCTCCTCGCGGCCAGCCCCGGAGTACGCCGACCGCGCACGTCACCGACCGCCAAGCCGGCCTCCGCTGGAGTGATCCGAGCCCGTCGCGACCGCAGGAAGTCCCGCATCTCGGCGCTCCGTCGAGTCCGCGCCCCGGCGGGAAGCTTGGCGATCTCCATCCAGCCGGCGTAGATCCTGCACCGGCCCTCGGGTCGGGCCGCCCCCGGGCCCGTACCCGGCAGCGCGCGCACCGGCCGATGCCCAGCCCGACGCCGCCGATTCCACCGCCCGTGGACGGCGACCCGGCCGAGACCGGTTCCTCGCGCGGCAGAATCCGGCCATCGATCCCCGCAGTGGCTCCCGTGGCACCGGGGCCCGGCGTACCCTGCGCCGCATCGGGCGGGATGTCGGAGCGACGGGGGTCGGGGTGGCTACGTACGACCGGGATATGGCGACGCGGCTGGCGCGGAAGGCGGTGGCGCTCGTCGCGCCGCACGAATTGGCACAGTTCGAGCTGACGGCACAGGCCTTCCACAGCGCTCCGGAGCACATCCGGGCCGGTCACGCCGTCCGCCGCGACGATCCGCTGGGCTTCGGCCTGGAGACCGCGGCCACCCTGCTCGGCACGGTCTCCCTGCTGACGGCGGTGCACGTACTCGACCACTTCTCCCAGCAGGCGGCCGGACAGATGGCCGACACGGCCCGACAAGGCCTGCGGGGGCGCTTCCGCCGGCGTCGCCGCGTGCCTGAGGCGGCGCCCGCGCTGCCCCGCCGCGCACCCCTGTCGGCCGAGCAGCTCGCCGAGCTGCGCCAGGTGGCCCGTGCCACCGCGCTGCGCCTGAGGGTTCCGGAGGCGCAGGCCCAGGCCCTCGCCGACGGCATCGTCGCCGAACTGGCCACAGCGGTACGGGAGTCGACCGCGGGCGAGGGGAGCGGAGAGGCCCCGGCCGGCTCGGCCGGCGGACCGGGATGACGTCGGTGCCGCCGCCGTCTCGCGGGTCCGGCCCCGCGACCGGACCCTTCGCCCTGCCCTCGGGTACGACGGTCCGCTTCGTCCTGCTCATCGCGGCGGTGACGGCGGTGACGGCCCTCGTCGCCAACTCGGTGTCGGCCACGCTCGTGAACGACGCCGACCTCCCGCAGTTGGCGGACTACCTCGACTGCCTCGCCGCGGCGGCGGACGAGGCCGCGGCACGGCGGGCGGAGGACCCGTCCGTCTTCGTCCCCGAACCTTTCGAGGACGGCTGCCACGACCCCCGAGGAACGGCGGAATGGGTCCCGGCGGCCGCCACGGGCTTCCTCCTTCTGTTGATCCTCGGCGCCTACCTGGCGCTGCCCCCGTGGCGTATCGCCCGTCGCCGCTACCGCCCGCTCACCGGCATGCCGGAGCTGTCGGCCACCCTCACCGCGCTGGTCGCCGAGACCGGCGTACGCGCGCGCGTCACCTTCCTGACCGAGCCGCTCGACCCGACGATCGCCGCGCTCGCCTTCGGCCGGGTCGGGCGGCGGTACGTGGTGCTCAGCGGCGGGCTGCTGGCACTGTCCGCCCACGACCGGGCGGCGTTCCGGGCCGTCGTCCTCCACGAGCTCGCGCACATTCGCAACCGGGACCTGGACGTCGGCTTCCTCACCCTGATCGTGTGGCGGATGTGCGGACCGCCGGTGCTGGCGTTCGCCGGGCTGGCGTTCCTGCTCGCTCCGGTCCTCCAGGGGGCGGTCGTGGTCCTGGTGTACGCCTTCGCCGCCCAACTCGGCCTGCTGGCCCTTCTGGTGACGCTGCTGAGCAGGGCGGTGCTCCGAAGCCGCGAGCTGTACGCCGACGCACGCGTGTGCCGATGGGAGGGCGGGGGCGCCTCCTTGCGGCGGCTGTTCGAAAGCCAGGCCCGCGCGCACGCGCCGCAAGGTCCAGCGGCCGGGCGCGGCGGCCGCGGTGCGACGGGCCTTCTGCGGGCCCATCCGACGCCGGCCCGGCGCCTGGCGGCCTTGGAGGACGACAGCGCGCTCTCCCGCGTCAGCTTCTGGGACCTGGGAGCCGTCGGCGCCGTGGCGGCCTTCGTCCACCAGATCGTCGCCCAGGGGCCCGCCGGCGGCGGGTTCCGCGGCGGCCGGCTGCCCGACCACTTCTCCGTGGCGCTGGCCGCGGGCCTGCTCGTCACGGCGGCGGGGACCGTGGTGTGGCGGGCGGTCGCCCGCGGATCGGCGCTCCGGGTGCGCGCCGCCGGGATCGGACTCGGCCTCGGGACAGGGGTGGTGACCGTGCTCAGGCCGAGCGGACTGCAGATGCTGGCGACACTCGGGGGCAAGGGCCTCTCGTACGTGCTGCCGTACGCGGCCCTGCTGTGCCTGGCCGGATGGGCGCTGGTGCGCTGGCTGGTGACGGTGGCCGAGGCCTGGCAGCCGGTGGTGGAGCGCGCACGCCGGCCCCACATGCTGTCCGCCCTCGTCCTGACGCTCTCGGCGGCCGGCCTGACCACCACGCTCGCGTACCTTCTCTCGCTGCCGAGCCTGGTCGTCTACGCCGCGTCGTTCATCGCCCCCGAGGCGCCGGGCGCCCTGGTCCTCGTCGGCAGCACCGTGTACCTCCTCGGCGACCGCCTCTCCACCGTACTGCTCCCGATCCTGCTGACCGGGGCGTTGATCCCCCTGCTCGGGACCGTCCTGGCGGGCCGCCGACGCGACAAGGGGCTCGGAACCGGCTTCGGGCCACCGAAGCCGGTCGGCCCGCTCGTCGTACGGCTGGGAGTGCCGGCCGCGCTCGCGGCCGCCGTCCTGAACCTCGTGCTCGCCGTCCTCGACCCCTTTCCGGAGTACGCCTGGCTCCTGCTGCTCGCGCTCTTCGGCCTCGCGGAAGTGGGCGCGGCCGTGTGGGCGACCCGCGACGAGGCGTCGCTCCGCCTGGTGCGTGGCCTGGTGGCCGTCCTCGGCTGTGGTCTATTGGGCGCCCTCGGCTGGATCGTCCTCGTCAAGTCGATGACGTCCTGCCTGCCCGGCGGCGTGCCGTGCGGCCCGCTCCCCGACGTCGGCCAGTTGCGTGTCGCCGTCCTGGCCATGACCTCGACCGCCGTACCCGCCTGGCTGACGTTCGCCGCGGTCGACACGCTCACCACCGCCGCCAGGCGCCGCCGCCGACCGCCCCCACCGGTGCCGGGGCCGCTGCACCGCCCCTGGTGACGCCGGCCGGCGACGGCTCGTGCGAGGACCGCGCGCGACCTCGGGAGACGGGGTCGCGCAGGCGTGGAACACCCCGCACATGCGAGGGCGACACGGTGGAGTGACCGGCGGCGGGCTTCGTCAGTCGGGGAAGGAGAAGTACAGCGTCTCGCTGTAGAAGGACCCGAAGTGCCCAGCGCGGCGACCGGGAGCCGCGAGGCCAGCGAACAGGCCGCGCCGCTCCAGGCGGATAAGCGCCCTTGTGACGGAGACAGACCAGGTGATCGTGGAAGGCACCGTTGTCCGACCGCAGGGCTGCGGCCGGCGCGGTCCAGGAAGAACGCGTTCTGAAGGACACCCCCTGCGGACGGCCGTTCGGCACAGGCAGTTCCTGCCGAGCCTGAACCGACACCTACCCGGGCAAGGAGGATGCGTTGGCACTGGCGACGGCGTCGATCCCGCTGAGGGTGCCCCGCCAAGGACGATGACAGGGAGCCGCTGAGGGCCGCGTCCCGCAGACGCTCCCCCGGTTCCTGAAGGAGTCGGAACCACCGGCCCGGCGTGGTTGGCGAGGTTCCGCAGACGGGCGGCGTCCCACAGGGGCGTTCCATCGGAGAGCAGCCCGCCGAAGAGCGGGCCGAGCGCGCTGCCGATTGCGCGTCGGGGTCCGCGGCTCCTTGGAACAACACGTGTGTTCACACTCCAGCATGCCGCATCTCGCTCGGGCGAGGAGTCCCCGGGCCTCAGTCGAAGCGCAGGTCGGCGAGCTGCTCTTCGAGGGCGGTGACGTCGTCCGCCAGATCGGTCCGTGGCGGGCGGGCCGCCATGAGGGCAGCCAGCTCACCGCCTGCCCGCCGGACGCGCGCGGGCAGGCCCTCGGTGTACTCGTCTCCCCCCGACCCCCAGTCCTCGGACGCCGCGTACACCGCGGTGGGAGTGACGGCGGTGCGCAGATAGGCGAACAGCGGCCGCAGCGCGTGTTCCAGGACCAGGGAGTGGCGTGCGGTACCGCCCGTCGCCGCGATCAGGACCGGCTGCCCGGTGAGGGCGTCGGGGGCGATCACGTCGAAGAAGGACTTGAACAGCCCGCTGTAGGAGGCCGTGAACACCGGGGTCACGGCGATCAGGCCGTCGGCCGCAGTCACCGCCTCGATGGCGGCGGCCAGTCGCGGCGGTGCGAAGCCGGCCACGAAATGGTGGGCGATGTCGTCGGCGAGGGTGCGCAGCTCGACGACCTCCGTCGACACGGGGTGGCCCTGACCGCCGAGATCGGCGCGGGCCGCCTCGGCCAGCCGGTCGGCGAGCAGGCGGGTGGAGGACGGCGTGCTCAGCCCCGCGGAGACGACGGTCAGCTTCACGCGGCGGTCACCCCCCGCTGCCTCGCGTCGGCGGTGACGAGGGTCGCGTGCGTCGGCGCGTCGGGCACGTCGGCGGAGCGCCCGTTCGCGAACTCCTTGCGCAGCACGGGCACGACCTCTTCGCCGAGGATGTCGAGCTGTTCCAGAACGGTCTTGAGGGGCAGCCCGGCATGGTCCATCAGGAAGAGCTGACGCTGGTAGTGACCGACGGTCTCCCGGAAGGAGAGGGTCCGCTCGATGACCTGCTGGGGTGAGCCCACCGTCAGCGGGGTCTGCTCGGTGAATTCCTCCAGGGACGGCCCGTGGCCGTAGACGGGTGCGCTGTCGAAGTACGGGCGGAACTCCCGTACGGCGTCCTGGGAGTTCTTCCGCATGAAGACCTGGCCTCCGAGGCCCACGATGGCGTCCTCCGGACGGCCGTGGCCGTGGTAGGCGTAGCGCCGCCGGTAGAGCTGGACCATGCGCCGGGTGTGGTCGGCCGGCCAGAAGATGTTGTTGTGGAAGAAGCCGTCACCGTAGAACGCGGCCTGCTCCGCGATCTCCGGAGACCTGATGGATCCGTGCCAGACGAACGGCGGGACGCCGTCCAGCGGCCGGGGTGCTGAGGTGAAACCCTGGAGAGCGGTGCGGAACGTGCCCTCCCAGTCCACCACGTCCTCACGCCAGAGCCGGCGCAGCAGCGCGTAGTTCTCCTTGGCGAGGTTGATGCCCTGGCGGATGTCCTGTCCGAACCAGGGGTACACGGGGCCGGTGTTCCCCCGCCCCAGCATAAGGTCGACCCGGCCGTCGGCCACGTGCTGGAGCGTCGCGTAGTCCTCCGCGATCTTCACCGGGTCGTTGGTGGTGATCAGCGTCGTGGCGGTGGAGAGGATCAGCTTCTCGGTGCGGGCCGCGATGTAGCCGAGCAGGGTGGTCGGGGACGACGGGACGAAGGGCGGGTTGTGGTGCTCGCCGGTCGCGAAGACGTCCAGGCCGACCTCCTCCGCCTTGAGTGCGATGGCGATCATCGCCTTGATGCGCTCGTGTTCCGACGGTGTACGGCCGTCGGTGGGGTCGGGGGTCACGTCCCCGACGGTGAAGATGCCGAACTGCATGGGCTCTCTGTTCTCCTGTCTGGTTCCCGCGGTCGTGGGCCGGGAGCATCCGGGTGGCGTCGGGGATCCGCCATCACCCGGCGCGGGGGCCGGGGCGGCCCCGGCCCCCGCGTGGCGGTGCGCTCACCGTGCGGACCGGCGGGTGGGGCGTCACTTCGCCAGGAAGGCGAGGAGGGCGGTGTTGACCTCCTCCGCATGGGTCCACAGCAGGCCGTGCGGGGCGCCCTCGATCTCGACGTAGTCGGCGGAGGCTAGCGCCTTGTGGAAGGGGCGCGCGGTGCCCTCGGCCAGCAGGATGCGGTCGGCCGTACCGTGCAGGATGAGGGCGGGTACGTCGACGGCGGGGATGTCGGCGCGGAAGTCGGTGTACCAGCTGGACGGCGCGGCGGACGCGGCGAAGGAGCCGCCGCGGGCCGCGGTGTTCCAGCTGTTGCGGACGGCCTCCTCGCTGATGCGGGTGCCCAGGTTCTCGTCGAGGTTGTAGAAGTCCTGGAAGAAGGCCGTGTAGTAGGCGTACCGGTCGGCCTTGACTGCGGCGACGACTCCGTCGAAGAACTCCTTGGGGGCCACGCCGTCCGGGTTGTCGTCGGTCTTGAGCAGGCAGGGCTCCAGCGAGGCGAGGAAGGCGACCTTGGCGACGCGGGCGGAGCCGTACGTGGACACGTAGCGGGCGACCTCGCCGGTGCCCATGGAGAAGCCGACGAGGACGGCGTCGTTCAGGTCGAGGGTCTCCATCACGGTGTTCAGGTCGGCCGCGAAGGTGTCGTAGTCGTAGCCTGTCGTCGGCTGGGACGACCGGCCGAAACCGCGGCGGTCATACGTGATCACGCGGTACCCGGCGTCGAGCAGCGCGGCGCTCTGCCGCTCCCAGGAGTGGCCGTCGAGCGGGAAGCCGTGGATGAGGACGACCGGCTGACCGGCGCCGTGGTCCTCGTAGTAGAGGTCGATGACGGTGGTGTTCTCCTGGCCCACGGTGATGTACGGCATGGGTCTCTCCTCGGTGCGAAGTGGCTGGTCCGCGCCTCGGTGCGGCACGGAACGCCGTCACGCTACGGCCGGGGAGGCGCCGCCTCTTGCCGAGCCATGCACCACGTCTTGCCCCGGAGCGCAGCGAGCTGCCCGGCTCGACGCGGGCCGGTGGTTCCAGCACCGGACGCGCCCGTCGGCTCCCGCGATTCCTGCCTGTGGTTCTGCCTGGAGACGGAAAGGGCCCGCTGCTTGGCTGTTCAGTGCGAGCGGGAACCCGGGCCCGTCGCGGCCCTGGAGTCACTTCCCTGAGCGGAGAGCCTTGTGAGCTTGGTGTTGACGACCGCCTCCGTGCCGGACCGGGACAAGGTCGCGTACTGGAACGATGCGGTGAGCAGGACGCTGGTGCCGATGACGGTGGCCCCCCGGGGCGACGGGCCGTTCGACGGCCGGATCACCACCGACAGCCTCGGATACCTCCAGGTCTCCACCATGGAGGCCGACGCCAAGCGGGTCAGCCGCACGCCGGCGCTGATCGCCAGGTCGTCCGAGGCGCTGGTGGCGGTCGGTGTCCAGATATCCGGCACGGCCACCTTCGTCCAGGACGGCCGGCGGGCCGAGCTGGGCGAGGGCGACCTGGTGCTGTACGACACGAACCGACCGTACTCCTTCGACTATCCGCAGCGGTTCGCCACGCACGTCTTCCAACTCCCGCGCCGCACGCTGGGCATGCCGGACAGCGACATCCGGCAGGCCACGGGCAGCACCATCGGCATCGAGGACGGCTTCGGCGCGATGCTGCTCCCTTTCCTGGCCACCCTGGCCTCCTCCTCGGCCGACGACTACCC
>NZ_JAPSIW010000219.1 GCF_031178505.1 Streptomyces sp.
GTACGGGGCCGCGCCGGAGGCCGACTCGATGGCGAACCAGTTCGCCGCGATGCCGTCGCTGCACTTCGGCTGGGCGCTGATGGTCGCGATCGGCCTGATCGCCGCGACCCGTTCGCCGTGGCGCCTGCTGTGGCTGGCGCACCCGGCCCTCACGCTGCTCGTGATCGTCGGCACCGCCAACCACTACTGGCTCGACGCGCTGGCCGCCACCGCGCTCCTCGGCGCGGCGCTGACCCTCGTGCGGGCGCCCGGGCGGCGTACGGCTCCCCCACCGGGACCGCAGGCCGAGAGCCCGGTGGAGCGGGACCCGGCCGCACGGGCCGCCGCGCCCCGCGCCCAGGTCCCGTCGCCCCGCACGGCCGCGGGAGTGCTGCGATGAGCCCCGCCACCGGCACCGTGCTCGCGGTGCTCCTCTCCCTCGTCTCGGCCGCCGGGTACGCGCTCGCCGCCGTGGCGCAGTCCCGGCTCGCCGCCTCCACCTCCGCCGACGCCGGGCGGGGGGCGCTGCGCTCGCTGCTGGCGCGCGGGCAGTGGTGGTGGGCGGTCGGCCTCAACGCCGCCGGCGCGCTCGCCCACGTGGCTGCGCTGCACTACGGTTCGCTGACACTCGTTCAGCCGCTGGGCGCGCTGACGCTGGTCGCGGCCCTGCCGCTGGGGGCGTACTGCGCACGGCGCCGGGTGACCCGTACCGAGTGGCGCGGCGCGCTGTGGACCCTGGCCGGGCTGGTGGGCCTGGTCGCGGTGACCGGGCCCACCGCCCCGGGCGAGGCGCTGAGCCTGCGCGAGTCCCTGGTCGTGGCGGCGGCGACGGCGGCGCTGATCGCGGCACTCGCCTCCCCGGGCGGTGCCCGCCGGGCGGCGGCACCCGCCTCGCGGGGGCTCGGCCACGCGACGGCCTCGGGCATCGCGTCCGGGGTGGCCTCGGCGCTGACCCAGACACTGACGGCCGCGCTGGCGTTCACGCTGCCCGGCGGGGCACCCGCCTGGTGGCAGACGACCCTGCTCGCGGTGCTGATCTCCGCCTTCGCGGTGGGCGGCCTGCTGCTCTCGCAGACGGCGTACCGGGGCGGTCTCGCCGCGCCGCTCGCCGTCGTGAACCTCTCCAATCCCGCGGCCGCGGCGGTGATCGGCGTGGCGCTGCTGGGCGAGAGCTTCCGTGCCGGGGCATGGGGATGGGTGGTCGCGGCGACCGCCTCGCTCGTGGCGGCCCGGGGCGTGGTGCTCCTGACGAAGGGCGGCGCGGCGGCCGCGGGCCCGGCCCCGGTGACTTCGCCCCCCGGCACCCCACCGGCCTCGGCCGGTCGCCCGGACGCCCCGGTCACCGCCGCGTCGGCCGGCCGTTCGCTTCCGGCCGCGCCGACGCCGGTCGCCGCCGTTCCGGCGGGCCGGGTGCCGGGGAACGACCCTGCCCGCACCCCCATAGCGTCATCTTGACGAAAATCAGGAGGCCCTCTATCGTCAAGGTGACGACAAGGGGGCCCATGGCCGACATCACCCGGCGGGCCGGCTGGCGCCATCTGCGCTCCGCGCCCACCGCGCACATCCGCCACCAGCGCCGCGGCCGGCTCGTCCACGACGGCGAGGGGCTGAGCTTCTGGTTCCGGCCCCGCACGGCCGCGCTCTCCGAGGTCCCGGTGAACGACCGCGAGCTGGCCATGGCCTTCCACGCGCGCACCGCCGACTTCCAGGACGTGAGCGTGCAGTCCACCGTGACGTACCGGATCGGCGACCCGGGCACCGCGGCGGCCCGCCTCGACTTCTCCATCGACCCGGACACGGGCGCCTGGCGCGGCACACCCCTCGAACAGATCGCCACGCTCCTCACCGAGACCGCGCAGCAGCACGCCCTCGACGTCCTGGCCCGCACCACCCTGGCCGAGGCCCTGGTGGACGGCGTGGCGGCGGTACGGGACCGGATCACGGCTGGTCTGGGCGCCGAGCCGCGCCTGCCCGCCACCGGCATCGAGGTGGTCGCCGTCCGCGTGGTGGCCATCCGCCCCGAGCCCGAGGTCGAACGCGCCCTGCGCACGCCCGCCCGTGAACAGATCCAGCAGGAGGCGGACCGGGCCACGTACGAGCGGCGCGCGGTGGCCGTCGAACGTGAGCGCGCGATCGCCGAGAACGAACTCGCCAGCAAGATCGAACTGGCCCGCCAGGAGGAACGCCTGGTGGAACAGCGCGGCACCAACGCGCGCCGCGAGGCCGAGGAGAGCGCGGCCGCCGACGCCGTACGGGCCGAGGCCGAGGCCGTACGGAAGGTGCGGCTCGCCCGCGCGGAGGCGGAGGCGGCGCGCGAGGTCGGCGCGGCGCGCGCCGGGGCGCAGAGCGCGTGGCTGCGCGCCCACGCGGAGGCCGAACCCGCCGTGCTGCACGCCCTGGCCGTGACCCGCGCGGCGGAGAACCTGCCCCGGATCGAACACCTCACCCTCTCCCCCGACGTGCTCACCGGCCTGCTCGCCCGCCTGGGCGAGGGCGGAGGCGGGACGGCGCGCGGGAGCGCGGCGCCGGGCGGCGGGGCGCGGCCGTGAGCCTCGCGCCGCGCGCCGTCCTCGTCCACCGGACGACGGAGTACGAGGAGCTGCTCGCCCGGCACGGCACGCACGGGCAGGCCGCGTTCTTCCTCGCCGCGCGCGGGCGTTCGGTGGACGCGGTGCGCGAGCGCCACGAACGGGCCCGGCGCGCCCTCGCCGAGGTCGCGGCCGCCGTGCCCCTCACCTGGCGGCAGACCCGGGTGGAACGCGCCGACCTGGACCGGTTCCTGTTCGGTCCCGAGGACGTGGTGGTCGTGGTCGGCCAGGACGGTCTGGTCGCCAACGCGGCGAAGTACCTCACCGGACAGCCGGTCGTGGGGATCGACGCGGACCCGGGGCGCAATCCGGGCGTCCTGGTACGCCACCGGGCCGTGGACGCCCGGCGGCTGCTGCCGTACGCGGCGGGGGGCCGTGCCGCCGCCGACGAGCTGACGATGGTCGCGGCCGTCACCGACGACGCGCAGCGGCTCCTCGCCCTCAACGAGATCTACGTCGGTCCGCCCGGCCACCAGACCGCGCGCTACACCCTCGGCTTCGGCGGTACGCGTGCGGAGGCGGCATCCCGTACGGCGTCGGCCCCCGGCCCGGCCGGCGCGGCGGAGGCCCAGGCCTCGTCGGGGGTGCTCGTCGGCACCGGGACGGGTGCGACGGGCTGGCTGCGGTCGCTGTGGCAGCAGCGTTCCAGCACGCTCGCCCTGCCCGCGCCGGCGGACGCGCGACTCGCCTGGTTCGTCCGCGAGGCCTGGCCGTCGCCCACGACCGGCACCAGCCGGGTCGAGGGACTGCTCGACGCCGGGGCGAGCCTGCGGCTCACCGTCGAGTCCGACCGTCTCGTCGCCTTCGGCGACGGCCTCGAATCGGACGCCCTGGAACTGACCTGGGGCCAGACCGTCGAATTGTCGATCGCGGACAGCCGCCTGCGCCTGGTGGGGTGAGGGAACGGAGCCGCCTCCGGGCAGGCCGGGGCTCCGGCCCCCCAGTCACCCGCGTACGGTCCCGGGGCCTCGGCCCGGTCCGTACCGGAGGCGGCCCGCTCCCCTGTCCCGGCGGCCGGAATCATCCCCTCACAGCCCTGCGGCGTCCGCTATACGGACAACCGGGCCCACTCAGTGGCCGACCCTCGCCGTACTGATCCGGTCCCCGAGGGTCGGGGGAGGGCCCCGGCCGGAGCCGGGCGGGAGGGCCGGGAGAGCGGCCGGGCGAGGGTGCCGTCACCGGGAGCGGAGCCTGGGCGACCGCCCGACGGAAGGGCCCGTCCAGGAGCGCGGGACACCGCGCCACCTGGCGGCCGAACCGCCCTCCACCACACCGTCCGTGCAGGTCAGGGCGGTGGCGCGGCCTGGGCGCGGCCTCCCTGTGAGCGGTCGACACGGCACCGGCGGCGGGCCCCCGCCGCCGCCCCTGAGGGGCCTGGGGCAGGGGCGCGGGCGGCCGGCGGGGACGCTCCGGCAGGGGCCTCCTGGAGGGGCCCGCGTTCATCTCCCCGTACGTTTTCCGCCACCTTCCCCTCACCTGCCCCCGCCACCGGGTGAGGGGTGACAAGGGTTTTCCCCGTATCGGGTTCACCCGCCCGTTCCCTACTGTCCTCCGCACCGGCAGATATCATCCCCCGGACCGCACCTGACAGGTGCATGCGGAGGGTGGTGTCCGCCGGTGGCGGCCTTGACCCGGGCCGTCGCGCCGGTGGCGGCGCACGGGCCCCCCAGCCCAGGGACCGACGGACCGCGACCCCACATCGCCCCGCGACTCCCGCGCCGCCGCCACTGCTCCGCAGCTACGTCGTACTCGAAAGGGCCACACCTTGAACGGTTCCAGGCGGAGAGTCATATCCGTGGTCGCGAGCGCCGCGATCCTCGGTGCCGCTGCCACCACTTCCGGGGCGTTCGCCGCCGCCCCGGGCGCTGCCACCCCGAAGCCGGCCCCGGCTTCGCAGGCGATGGGGACGCTGCCCAGCGCCCCCGTCGAGAAGGTCATCGTCACCTACAAGAGCCAGGCCGCCGAGGCCGGCTCGAACACCGCCGCCAAGAGCGACGCGGCTGAGAAGGCCGCGAAGACGGGCGAGAAGCTCGCCTTCGAGCGCCGGCTCGCCGGCGGCGCCGCCCTGGTCGACCTGGGCGACAGCGCCACCAAGCAGGACGTGACCGAGGTCATGGACGCGTTCCGCGCCGACCCGGCCGTCGCCTCGGTGGAGCCGGACATCCGCGCCTACGCGATGGCCGTCACGCCGAACGACACCGAGTACGCCAAGCAGTGGGACCTCTTCGAGGCCACCGGCGGCATGAACGTTCCTGCAGCCTGGGACAAGACGACCGGTTCCGGCGTCACCGTCGCCGTCATCGACACCGGCTACGCGGCCCACAGCGACCTGGCGGCCAACACCGTCGCGGGGTACGACTTCATCTCCACCTCCTCCGACGCCCGTGACGGCAACGGCCGCGACGCGGACGCGAAGGACGAGGGCGACTGGAACGCCACCGACGGCGAGTGCGGCACCGGCTCCCGGGCCTCCAACTCGTCGTGGCACGGCACGCACGTGGCCGGCACCATCGGCGCGGTCACCCACAACACCAAGGGCATCGCCGGCATCGCGTACGGCGCGAAGGTCCAGCACGTCCGGGTCCTCGGCAAGTGCGGTGGCTCGTCCTCCGACATCGCCGACGCGATCACCTGGGCCTCCGGCGGCTCCGTGCCGGGCGTCCCGGCCAACGCGACCCCGGCCAAGGTCATCAACCTGAGCCTGGGCGGCGCCAGCTCCACCTGCCCGAGCGTCTACCAGACCGCGATCAACGGCGCCGTCCAGCGTGGCACCACGGTCGTCGTCGCGGCGGGCAACAGCAACGCCAACACCTCCGGCTTCACCCCCGCCAACTGCTCGAACGTCATCACCGTGGCGTCGACCAGCCGCGAGGGCAACCGGTCGTACTACTCCAACTACGGCACCGCCGTGGACGTGTCCGCGCCGGGCGGCGAGACCCGCCGCGCCACGGACACCCCGGGCACCGTCACCACCCCCGAGAACGGCATCCTCTCGACGCTGAACGCGGGCACGACGGTCCAGTCCACCGAGAACTACAAGCCCTACCAGGGCACCTCGATGGCCGCGCCGCACATCGCCGGTCTCGCCGCCCTGCTGAAGTCGGCCAAGAGCACGCTCACCCCGGCCGACATCGAGACCGCGATCAAGTCCAACGCGCGCCCGCTGCCCGGCACGTGCAGCGGCGGCTGCGGCTCCGGCATCGCCGACGCCGCCAAGACGGTCAACGCGGTCACCGGCACCACCACGCCGCCCACCGGCACCGTGTTCACCAACAGCACGGACGTCACGATCGTCGACAACGCCACCGTGTCGTCCTCGATCGCCGTCACCGGCCGCACCGGCAACGCTCCCTCCGCCCTCAAGGTCGATGTGGACATCCGCCACACCTGGCGCGGTGACCTGGTCATCGACCTGGTCGCCCCCGACGGCACCGTGCGCAACCTGAAGGCGTCCTCCTCCTCGGACAGCACCGACAACGTCATCACGACGTACACGGTCGACGCCTCCAGCGAGGTCGCCAACGGCACCTGGAAGCTCCAGGTCCGCGATGTGGCCTCGGGTGACACCGGCTACATCAACTCGTGGAGCCTCACCTTCTGACGGCCCCCTGAACCACCCCCCACATCAGCATCATTGCTGGTCAGCGACGCGTCCGTGGTCTACACCACGGGCGCGTCCTGATGTGTGCGGCACCTCTGTCGGCGGGGCACGCTGTCCGAATGCCGGACGGGGGGCCTGGACTGGGCGGGTGGTCTCCGTATCCTCTGCGCACGGGGCTCATGGGCCGGGGCCCGAGGGCCGGAGGTGGTGGACAGTGACGACAGCGCCGCACCGGCCTGCTCCCGTGGGCCGTGAGGAACTCCTCTCCCGCCTGGAGCGCGTCCTGCACACCCGTGGCCGGGCGCTGCTGACCGGACCGGCGGGCGTCGGCAAGACCGAGGTGGCGCTCGCCGAGGCGGCCCGCGCGGAGGCGCGCGGCGAGACCGTGCTGTGGCTGGCGACCCTGCCGTCCGACCGCGAGATACCCGGGGCGGCCGCCGCCGCCCTGGTCGCCTCGGTCGCGGCCACCACGACCTGGGCGGGGCTCGGCGCCGCCCGGACCGAGCCGGCCGGCGGCCCCGCGGGCTCGGCACCCGCCGCCGCACCGGCGCCCACCACTCCCGGGGTGCTGACCTCCGGCGCCTTCGACGACCTGCCCGGCCCGCAGCGCACCGCCGTCGCCATGCTGTGCCGCGAGGCCCCGATCGAGACGGACGGCTGGGACCCGATCGCGCTGCGTCTGGGCCTCGCCCGGATCCTGCACGCCCTGACCTGCCGGGGGCCCGTGCTGCTCGTGGTGGACGGGGTGCAGTACGTCGATCCGGACAGCGCCGACCTGCTGCGCTTCGCGCTCCATCTGGCGCCGCCCGCGCTGCGGGCCGTGGCCGTGGAGACGCCGGAGCCGTACGGCGAGACGGGCGAGGCCCACCGCGAGCCGCGCCCCGCCCCGTACCGGGACCCGCGCACGGCCCCGAACCGCGACGCGCACCGGGGCGAGGAGGCGCGCACCACGCACCTGTGGGTGCCCTCGGAGGCGGATGTCCTGCTGGTGCCGCCGCTGCACGCCGACGAGATCGCCGAACTCCTCATCCACCACCGGCTGCCCTCCCGGATGGCCGGCCGGATCCACCGCGCGAGCGGCGGGAATCCGCGTCTGGCGCTGGCCGTCGGCCGCTCGCTCGCCGACGCGCGGACGCCGGTGCACCACGCGGAGGCGCTGACGCTCTCCGGGCGGGCCCGGGACCTGGCCCGGCAGCTGCTGGGCGCGGCTCCCCCGCCCGTACGGGAGACGCTGCTGCTCGCCGCGCTGGCGCTGCGGCCCTCGGCCACGCTGATCCGGCGGGCCGGGCGGCCCAACGCGGAGGCGGACCTGGCGGCGGCGGAGCGGGCCGACCTGGTGTCGCTCGCCGAGGACGGATCCGTGACCTTCACCGCCGGGCTGCTGCCGTCGACCCTGGTCCACGACGCCTGCTGGGCGGAGCGGAGCGCGGGGCACGCGGCCCTGGCGGAGGTGGTGGACGACCCGGTGGAGGCGGTACGGCACCGGGCGCTGGCCACCGACAGCCCCGACGAGGACCTCGCCGCCGAGGTGGCCGCCGCCGCCGAGCTCGCCCGGCGGCGCGGAAACAGCGCCCTCGCCGCCGAACTGGCGCTGCTGGCCGCCGAGTCGACGCCCGGCCGGAACGGCACGCGGCGGATCGAGCGGCTCGTGCACGCCGCCGAGGAGGCCGCCCGGGCGGCGCGCGCGGACCTGGCGATGCGGGCCGCCACCGATCTGCTCGGCCGCGACGCGGAGCCGGCCGACCGGGTCAGGGCGCGGCTCGCCGTGCTCGACACGGCGGGGCAGGGGCTGACCGGTCTGGACGAGATGTACGTGCACGCGATGGAGGACTCGGAGGGCGACACCGCCCTGCGGGCGGCCGTGCAGCTCCGGCTGGCCGTCAAGTACGTGCTGGCCGACGGCGACCCGCACCGCTCGCGCTCGGCGGCGGTCGAATCCGCCCGGCTCGCCGCCTCGGTGGGCGATCCGCGCACCGAGGCGCAGGCGCTGACGGTGCGGGCGCGGATGGAGCGCGCGCTGGGTTCGCCGGACGCCGAGCCCGTGCTCGCCCGGGCCCGCGAACTGGAGCTGGCCGAGCGGCCGCTGGGGATCCGCAACGCCGCCCAGATCCTGACGATCCGCCACGCGCTGTTCGACGACCGGCTGACGGACGCGCGGGACGAACTGAACGCGCTGCTGCCGCTGGTGCAGCGGCGCGGTTCGGTGGAGGACGCCATCGAACTGTTCCGTACGCTGGCCGAGATCGGCTCCCGCAACGGCTCGTGTCCGGCGGCCCTCGCGCACGCCGGGCAGTCGCTCGCCCTCACCCTGGAGGCGGGCCTCTCCCCCGGGCCGGCCTGGTACGCCCTGGCCCTCGCGGAGACGGCGGGCGGCAGTTTCGCCCGGGCCGCGAGCTACGCCCGGCGCAGCGTCCAGGCCTCGGAGGAGGAGGGCGACCGGGTCTTCCTCTCCCGCAGCCGGTACGCCCTCGGGCGGGTGCAGCTCATCAACGGGGACGTGGCCGCCGCCCTGGAGACCCTGCGCCGGGTGCAGGCGGACGAGCGGGCGCAGTCGACCGTGGATCCGTCGATGCTCCGGTGGCACGAGGAACTGGCGGAGGCGCTGCTCGCCCACGACGCCGCCGACGAGGCGCTGGCGCTGCTCGCGGAGGTGCGGCCGGTGGCGGAGCGGCTCGGCCGGCACACCGTGCTGCTCGGTTGCGACCGGGCGTACGCGCTGTGCCTGGCGGCGGAGGGGCGGACGGACGAGGCGGCGGAGCTGCTGACCCGGACGGCCGAGAGCTTCGCGCGGGCCGGGCTGCCGCTGGAGCACGGGCGGGCGCTGATCGCGCTGGCCCGGGTGGAGCGGCGCCGGCGGCGGCGGTCGGCGGCGCAGAGCGCGCTGCAGGCCGCGGCCACGGTGTTCGAGCGGGCGGGGGCCGTGCCGTGGCTGGCGCTGGTGAGCGAGACGCCGGCGGGCGAGGGCCCCGGCCCGGTCGGCGGGGGCGAGGAGGCGACGCCGGC
>NZ_JAPSIW010000945.1 GCF_031178505.1 Streptomyces sp.
GGCACGGAATTGTTCATGAGACATCCCTGATGCGGGCAGAGGGGGTGGGTGGCAAAGGCGCCGGCCTGGTCCGCGCTGGGTGCGGCCGGGCGCGGGTTCAGTCGGTGGCGGACGGCTGCAGCAGCGTGAGAAGGAGGCCGCGGGCGCGGTGACGGGCGCGCGCGACCCGGATGTCCGCGCGGTTGGCTTGGCCGATGGCCTCGTCCAGAGCGGCCAGGGCGGCGTCGACGAACGGCCTCTCGACTCGGTCCGTGGTGGGGCCGGATTCGGTGAGGTGCCAGAATTCTTTCTCCGCGGCCGGCCAGTACCGGGTCAGCGCGGCAGAGGCCCACGGGCCGGGCTTGCGGGCATCCAGCTTGATCTTGGCCTTCGCTGAGGGGTCGACACTGCTGTCGGTGGCGATCTTCCAGGCGATCCTCGCGGCGAGATCCAGCCGCTCACCGGCCCGTTCCGCGGCGGTGTGGCAGCGCTTGACGTGGTAGGCCATCTGCAGATCGTTCTCCTCCTGCCACTGCAGGATGCGCGGGCTGGTCGCCTTGAACCAGACACTGTCTTTTTGCTGGCCGTCCTGGTCGAAGCCGTAGGCACGCACCCGCAGCCGCGGCAGCAGCCCCCCGGGCAGGCGCTCGAGAGCCGGAGGGCGCTGGGCGTCCTGGCGGCTGTCCTTCAGCAGCAGCGAGTCCAAGTCCCGCCACAGGGCCCTGGCCCCGTCGGCCTCCCGCGGCTGGAAGTCACCGTCCCCTCGCCGGTCGAGGATCTGGTACGGGTCGCGTACCTTGTGCGGCGGCTCGTGCGTCGACCAGGTGAGGTAGGCGTCCGTCACCGTCCGGCCGTCCTGGGACGGCACGAGCAGCGCGGCATGACGGAACCGGCCGGTCAGCATCCGGCCCGGCCACGTCAGCGGCGGCAACGGCTCAAGCGGATCGTGGAGATCCTCTTCCCACGGGCAGGCGTCCTCGGCTTCCCAGTCGACATCGTCCTGAGGCCTGGGCACGGCCAGCACCAGCGTGGTGAACAGGTCCGGCCCCCAGGGGAAGTAGGAGACCGACTTGCGCAGCGGGGCCGCGTCAGTGCTGCCCGCCCGCTTGTCGGTGATCCGGCGGGGTGTGCACTGCCCGGACGGCCCGTAGTACAACTGCGCGATCAGATGCCAGGCGGCCTCGGCGGCCGGCACCGGCACCGGCGCGGTGTCGGTGAAATGCCCGAACAACACCGCCCCGTGCACCCCTGTGGGCCGGCCCATCACGAGCTTGTTCACCCCGGACGGGTTCGGCGCCCCCTTCGCGTCCACGCACTGGGCGCGCAGACGGGGATCCTGCAGGAACGGCCGCTCAGGATGGAACAGGTCGAACCGGCCCGCCAGGTCCTGCCGGCCGAAGTACGCCTCCACCGCGTCTGGGTCGAACCGTTCGGCCTTCAGGACACGCTTTCGCAGGTCGAACCAGCCGCCGATGTCCTCCGCGATATCCGGGTCGTCGAGCCGCTCATCGCCGTCGGCGGCGATCCTCGCCGCGATCGGCGCGAGGATCCGCAGCAAGCCCGCCGCCGCCGGCGGCACCGGGACCTCCACGTCCTCGACCTCGTGCGCCCGCTCGAACAACTCGCACAAGCCCACACACGTCGGCTCCCCGGTCAGCAGACGCACCGGAATCCACGGCTCGACCCGCAGGTCGAATCCCCCACTCACGACCATCCCCCTCCCATAGCCCTGCCCCATGACACGGCGCACAGCAAACCCCTGGCCGTCCCGCTCCGGCGTCGTGTGCGGCATTCAAGCAGCCGCCACCGACAACACGCCCGGACCTGCGAATTTCCGTGCCCAAGGCAGGCGGTGGCTGGTATCAGCGGCGCACCAGGCCACAGTCCTTGTCCAGCCGCAGTGTCTTGCCGCCGATCTTCACCGGCTGCGCGTTCCCGCCCTGCACAGGCTGGTACAGAACCCGCAGGTCCGCGAGCATCGGGTGCTGCGCCCACGACTCCGGCGGAGCGACGGTGCCGGGGTCGGCTTCCTTGAGCCATTCGGCGCGGACCGCCATGGTGCGGCGCATCACCTCCCGCACCGACGAGACCGGCACCGCGCCGCCGGACGCGGCCTGAGGCAGCAGGTGTTCACCCTCCGCATCCAGGGTCACCCGGCCGTCCTCGTGGACGTAGGCGCACAGCAGGCGCACCGAGTCGGCGCCGAGCCGGGTGGACACCTCCCACTCGTCCTCTTCACCGGGCAGATTGTGCAGGTCATGCAGCACGGAAACGCTGCGTGCCCGCGGGACGGC
>NZ_JAPSIW010000220.1 GCF_031178505.1 Streptomyces sp.
CGCGTCGGCGATGTGATGCGTACCGATGCGCTTGCGGAACACCCAGTACGTCCAGCCCTGGTAAAGCATCACCAGCGGGGCCGCGATGGCCGCGCACCAGGTCATGATCTTGAGGGTGTACGGGCTCGACGACGCGTTCGTCACCGTGAGGCTCCACGCGGGGTCGAGCGAGGACGGCATGACGTTCGGGAAGAGAGCCAGGAACAGCATCGCCACCGTGGCGGCGATCGTCACCCCGGACAGTCCGAAGGACCAGCCCTCGCGGCCCGCCCGGATGGCCCCGATCGCCCCGACGAGCGCCACCACGGCGACGCCGGCCGCGACCAGGCTTCCGGTGGAGCCCCTGTCCGCCTGCGTCCAGACCAGGAAGGCGAGGGCGAGGGAGGCGGTGGCCAGGCCGAGCTTGAAGGCGAGGGCCCGTGCCCGGCCCCGGATGTCCCCGACCGTCTTGAGCGCGGCGAAGACCGCGCCGTGGAAGGTGAACAGGGTGAGCGTGACCAGGCCGCCGAGGAGCGCGTAGGGGTTGAGCAGGTCCCAGAAGCCGCCGACGTACTCCATGTCACGGTCGATCTTCACGCCGCGCACGATGTTGCCGAAGGCGACGCCCCAGAGGAAGGCGGGGATCAGGGAGGTCCAGAAGATGGCCTGCTCCCAGTTGCGCTGCCAGTTCTCCTCGGGCCGCTTGGCCCGGTACTCGAAGGCGACTCCGCGGATGATCAGGCAGACCAGAATGATCAGCAGCGGGAGGTAGAAGCCGGAGAACAGGGTGGCGTACCACTCGGGGAAGGCGGCGAAGGTGGCGCCGCCCGCGGTGAGCAGCCACACCTCGTTGCCGTCCCAGACGGGTCCGATGGTGTTGATGAGCACCCGCTTCTCGGGCCGGTCGCGGGCGAGCAGCTTGGTGAGGACCCCGATCCCGAAGTCGAAGCCTTCGAGGAAGAAGTAGCCGGTCCAGAGGACGGCGATGAGTACGAACCAGACGTCGTGGAGTTCCATGCCTCGATCTCCTGAGCCTCAGTACGAGAAGGCCATGGGCCGGTCGGCGTCGCGGGTGTCCCCGCCGATCGTGGTGGGCGGGTTGAGGTCGTCCTCGGTCAGCTCGGGCGGTCCGGCCTTGACGTACTTGACGAGCAGGCGGACCTCGATGACGGCGAGGATCGCGTAGAGGAGGGTGAAGACGGTCATCGAGGTGATGACCTCGGCGGTGGAGACACCGGGGGAGACGGCGTCGCGGGTGCGCAGGACGCCGTAGACGACCCACGGCTGACGGCCCATCTCGGTGAAGATCCAACCCCAGGAGTTGGCGATCAGCGGGAACGCCATGGTCCACAGGGCCACGAGCCAGTACCACTTGGTCAGACGGGGGCTGAGGGCCTGCCGCCTGAACAGGACCAGGTTCGGCACCTCGTCCTCTCCGGTCCGCAGGTCCGGCGGCAGGAGGAACTTCTTGCGGGTCAGCCAGAGGCCGGCCATGCCGATGGTCAGGGAGGCCATGCCGAAGCCGATCATCCAGCGGAAGCCCCAGTAGGCGACGGGGATGTTGGGCCGGTAGTCGCCGGGGCCGTACTTTTCCTGCTCGGCCTTGTTGACGTCGTTGATGCCGGGGACGAACGAGGTGAAGTCGTCGTTGGCCAGGAAGGACAGCAGGCCGGGGATCTCGACGGCGACCTTGTTGTGGCCCTTGTCGACATCGCCGTAGGCGAAGATCGAGAAGGGGGCGGGTGCCTCACCGTCCCAGAGCGCCTCGGCGGCGGCCATCTTCATGGGCTGCTGCTTGAACATGACCTTGCCGAGCAGGTCGCCGCTGATGGCGGTGCCCAGGCCGGCGATGATCAGTGTGATCAGGCCGAGCCGCAGCGAGGTCCGCATGACGGGGATGTGCCGCTTGCGGGCCAGGTGGAACGCGGAGATGCCGACCATGAAGGCGCCGCCGACGAGGAAGGCGGCCGTCATGGTGTGGAAGAACTGGGTGAGGGCGGTGTTCTGGGTGAGCACCAGCCAGAAGTCGGTGAGTTCGGCGCGGCCGCGCTCCTTGTTGATGCGGTACCCGACCGGGTGCTGCATCCAGGAGTTCGCCGCCAGGATGAAGTAGGCGGAGAGGATGGTGCCGATCGACACCATCCATATGCAGGCGAGATGGATCTTCTTCGGCAGCTTGTCCCAGCCGAAGATCCACAGGCCGATGAAGGTCGACTCGAAGAAGAACGCGATGAGCGCCTCGAAGGCGAGCGGCGCGCCGAAGATGTCTCCGACGAAGCGTGAGTAGTCGGACCAGTTCATGCCGAACTGGAACTCCTGCACGATGCCGGTGACGACACCCATGGCGATGTTGATCAGAAAGAGCTTGCCCCAGAACTTCGTCGCACGGAGGTACTTCTCCTTCTCCGTGCGGACCCACGCGGTCTGGAGACCGGCGGTCAGCGCGGCGAGCGAGATCGTCAGCGGGACGAAGAGGAAGTGGTAGACGGTCGTGATGCCGAACTGCCAGCGCGCCAAGGTTTCCGGCGCAAGAGCGAGGTCCACGTCTTCTCCTTACATCGCCGTGGTGCATCGGCAGTTTGTCCCCTTTGGTCCCCCATAAAGGGGACAAGTGGGACGCGCTTGTGAACGCGTTCACATTCACAAGCATTATGACTCATACGAAATCCGTACCGGCAATGGGGGTCCCCCTGTCGAAGGCCAGGCCTTCCCATGGCCTTCAACATATTGTTGAATCCGGGGCATGACCCTTCGGATACGCATCTCCTGGCCGGCCGGGCACACCACGGCCACCCTGGAGGACACCCCCACGAGCGCCGCGCTCGCCAGGGCCCTCCCGATCACGTCCACCGCCCGCACCTGGGGCGAGGAAGTGTATTTCGACACACCGGTCTCGGTACCCCGCGAAGAGGGGGCACGCCAGGTCGTCGCCCCGGGCACGGTGGCGTTCTGGACGGAGGGCGACGCCTTGGCCCTCCCCTACGGCCCGACCCCGATCTCCCGGGGCGACGAGAGCCGCCTCGCCAGCCCGTGCAATCTGCTCGGGGCGCTGGACGGGGACCCGCGGATCCTGGCCACCGTCAGGGACGGTGACCCGATCCGCGTCGAGCGCGCGGAGGCCTGACCGGCCCCCGCGCTCCCCCGGGGCTGATCAGCCCTCCTCGCGGAAGCCCTCCGCCGCCTTCAGGAACAGGTCGTTCGCCTCGGACTCACCGATCGTGACGCGGACGCCCTCCCCCGCGAACGGCCGCACCACCACGCCGTGCCGCTCGCACTCCGCCGCGAAGTCCATGGTCCGCTCGCCGAGCCGCAGCCAGACGAAGTTCGCCTGGGTGTCCGCGACGGTCCAGCCCTGGGCCACGAGCCCCGCGTGGACGCGCTCACGCTCGGCGACCAGCGATCCGACCCGTCCGAGCAGTTCGTCCTCGGCCCGCAGCGAGGCCACCGCCGCGTCCTGCGCCAGCTGACTCACCCCGAACGGCACCGCCGTCTTGCGCAGCGCCGCCGCCACCGGCTCGTGGGCGACCGCGAAACCGACCCGCAGGCCGGCCAGGCCGTACGCCTTGGAGAAGGTGCGCAGCACGGCGACGTTCGGCCGGTTCCGGTACAGCTCGATGCCGTCCGGAACCTCGGTGTCACGGACGAACTCGCGGTACGCCTCGTCGATCACCACCAGGACGTCGGAGGGCACCCGGTCCAGGAAGCGCTCCAGCTCGGCCCGGCGCACGGCGGTGCCCGTGGGGTTGTTGGGGTTGCAGACGAAGATCAGCCGCGTCCGGTCGGTGATCGCCTCTGCCATGGCGTCGAGGTCGTGCACCTCCTCCTCGGTCAGCGGCACCTGCACCGAGGTCGCCCCGCTGATCTGCGTGATGATCGGGTAGGCCTCGAAGGAACGCCAGGCGTAGATCACCTCGTCGCCCGGGCCCGCGGTCGACTGGATCAGCGACTGGGCGATGCCGACCGAGCCGGTGCCGGTGGCGATGTGCGACGCCGGCACGCCGAAGCGGTCGGCAATCTCCTGCGTCAGCGCCGTGCAGGCCATGTCCGGGTAGCGGTTGAAGGTCGCGGCGGCGCCCACCACGCTCTCCATGACCCCCGGCAGCGGCGGGTAGGGGTTCTCGTTGGAGGAGAGCTTGAAGGCCACCGGCCCACCGGCGGCGGCCGGCTTGCCCGGCTTGTAGGTGGGGATGCCGTCCAGCTCGGCGCGCAGCTTCGGGCTGCCGGTGCTCGTCCCGCTGGTCTCGCTCACAGTGTGGCCTCCTCGACCGTCCGTACCACCAATACTCCTCACCTTATGAGGATTCGCCGCCGCTGCGAATGGCCTGTGGACAACAGGAGGGACACGCTGCGGAAACGGGCCCCGTGACGGGCCGTACGGGACCGGGCGGAGGCCCGCTCGCACGGGCAGGCCCAAAAGCGGCCGGCCCCACCAGGCGGGGCGGCGGCCGGCCGGTCCCTGTCGCGAGGGAAGGCCCGGCCGGGGGAGGGAGCGGACGGGCGAAAGGCCCTGGGGGCGCGCAGACGGGTGGCGCGCGCCGGTGGCGAGCGCCGTGGCGCGCGTCCCCCGAAGAGGTGAGTTGCGACCACTTGGCCGCGCCCGCCGCACGCCAGACCCACGCCACCCCGACCCCAGACAGTGCAGAAGGGAATCCCCAAATGCCTTTGCATGCAAGGTGATTAGCGGCATCGATCATGCAGAAACGTGACTGTAAAGAGGCGCATATGCGGCCGTCCCGACCACCCCCGGTCGCCCTACTATCGGCTCGCCATGACAGCAGCAGGGAAGCACCAGGTGAGCCGGGCACAGACCCGGGGAAGCCGGCAGGGCCGAGCAGGCATCCGGGACGTGGCCGCCGCCGCCGGGGTCTCCATCACGACTGTCTCCGACGCGCTCAACGGCAAGGGCCGACTCCCGGACGCCACCCGCCGTCACGTCCGCGAGGTCGCAGACCGGCTGGGCTACCGCCCATCCGCGGCGGCCCGCACCCTCCGTACCGGCAAGTCGGGACTCATCGGCCTGACCGTGACCACGTACGGGGATGAACCTTTCACCTTCACCGAATTCGCGTACTTCGCGGAGATGGCCAGAGCCGCGACCTCGGCCGCGCTCGCCAGGGGCTACGCCCTGGTCATCCTCCCCGCCACCTCCCGCCATGACGTCTGGTCGAACGTCGCCCTCGACGGCACCGTCGTCATCGACCCCTCCGACCACGACCCGGTCGTGACCGAACTGGTCCGCCAGGGCCTGCCCGTCGTCTCCGACGGACGCCCCGCCGGCACCCTTCCGGTCACCGCCTGGGTCGACAACGACCACGAAGCCGCCGTCCTCGACCTGCTCGACCATCTCGCCGCCGCCGGCGCCCGCCGCATCGGCCTCCTCACCGGCACCACCACCGACACCTACACCCGCCTGTCGACCACCGCGTACCTCAACTGGTGCGAGCGGGTCGGCCAGGACCCCGTCTACGAGGCCTATCCGGCGCACGATCCGTGCGCGGGCGCCGTCGCGGCCGATCGGCTGCTCGCCCGCCCGGACCGGCCCGACGCCGTCTACGGCCTCTTCGACCCGAACGGCACCGACCTCCTCGCGGCCGCGCGCCGCTACGGACTGCGTGTCCCCGACGACCTGCTGCTCGTCTGCTGCAGCGAGTCGACGGTCTACGCCACCACCGAACCGCCCATCACGACCCTGTCCCTCAAACCGCGCCGCATCGGTACCGCCGTGGTCCAGCTCCTCATCGACGCCATCGAGGGGGTCGAGACCGACGGTCCGGTCGAGCAGGTGATACCGACCGAACTCATCGTCCGCACCTCCTCGCAGCGGCGCCCGCCCCGCACGACGGTCAGCCCGCCGCGCTCACCCTCCAAGGACTGACCACCGGCCGGGACCCGGTCCTGCACCCCGGCCGGTTCCCGACCCTCCCCGGCCGGGAACCGGCCACCGGCCAGGACCGGAACGCGCCGGTCCTGGTCGGAAGGGAACGAACCGGAGGGGCTTGGGAGGACCGGCCGAGGAACCACCGTCCCCGCCCCTGCCCGTGGCGGTGACGGCCAAACCGGACGTCTCACCGGGTTGAACCCTGGACCGGACCTTCTCAATTCGGGCGAAACAACCGGTGAACCCGGAGTGGACCCGGATTCACCACCCCTGGTGCGTCACACAGGAGGACCCTCATTCCTATGATGGGCGGACGACACCGCGGACCACCCCGACCAGGCCGGTCCGCGATGTGCAGGGCATCGCGACGGTGGTGGAGGGGTCGATGACTCAGGGGGCCGGGCAGGAGCCCGTGGTGCGCACGGCGACATTGCGTGACTTCCGCGTACCGCCGTACGCCCGCGTGCCCGTTCAGGGCCACGCCACCGAACCGCCGACGGGCGACCAGCCCCCGGCCGCGTCGCCCCCGCCGGCACCCCCCGTACCGCCGACGGCTCCGCCCGCCCCCGCTGCTCCGCCGGTCCCCGCCCCGCCCCTGCCGCCCACGGCACCGGCGCACACCGCCGCCCCGCAGCAGGCGGATCCGCAGGCCGCGCCGGCACCGCAGCCCGTCCCCTCGCAGCCCCACGCACCCCAGCCGGCGGCACCGCAGCCGACCGCACCCGACTCCCACGCGCCGATGCCCACCGCGCCGCAGCCCGCCGATCCGACCCTGCACCTCGGCCGGCTGCCCGCCGCCGCGTACCCGGACCCGGCCGGCGCCTCCTCCATCGTCGCCGTCGCCACCGGCCACCCGGGAAACGCCTTTCCCGAGGGCCAGGCGCCCGAGGGCTACACCCCGACCGAACGCGACCTCCCGGTGATCAACCGTGGCGACACCGTCCAGGTGCACGTCACCCCGGCCCCCGCGCCCGCGCCGGGCGCCGCCACCGGTGACGGCCCCGGACCGCTGTACGTCGTCGGTGACGTCCACGGCTACCTCGACGAACTCGTCGCCGCCCTGTACGCGCAGGGCCTCATCGACGAGAACGGCGGCTGGGCCGCGGGCAACGCCCGCCTCTGGTTCCTCGGCGACTTCACCGACCGCGGCCCCGACGGCATCGGTGTCATCGACCTGGTCATGCGGCTCTCCGCCGAGGCCGCCGCCGCCGGCGGCTACTGCAAGGCCCTCATGGGCAACCACGAGCTGCTGCTCATCGGCGCCAAACGGTTCGGCGACACACCGGTCAACTCCGGCGCCGGCACCGCCACCTTCCAGGCCGCCTGGCTGCTCAACGGCGGCCAGAAGACCGACATGGACCGGCTCCAGGACGTCCACCTCCAGTGGATGTCCCGGCTCGACGCCGTCGTGCGGGAGGACGACCATCTCCTGCTGCACTCCGACACCACCGCGTACCTGGAGTACGGCCAGACGATCGAGGACGTCAACGACACCGTCCACGAGATCCTCAACCGGAACGACGCCGACGAGGTCTGGGACCTCTTCCGCAAGTTCACCAAGCGCTTCGCCTTCCGCGACGACGGCGGACCCCAGGCCGTGCAGGAACTCCTCTCCACCTACGGCGGCCACCGCGTCGTCCACGGCCACAGCCCCATCCCGTACCTCCTCGGCCAGGTCGGCGCGGAGGACGGCGAGGACTCCTCGGGTCCGGTCGTCGACGGTCCGCACGTGTACGCCGACGGTCTCGCGATCGCCATGGACGGTGGCGTGACCATGGCCGGAAAGCTGCTGGTCGTTCAGCTCCCCCTGCACGCCTGACACGTCACCCTCCGCACCCGGAATAGTCGAATTCCGGAAACTCCCTGTCAGCGCCCACGGTCCCCGCAATACCATCGGACCATCCGCAAGCAGGCTCTCCTCCGTTTCCGCCCAACCCGCCGCTGCCTGCGGCGCTTCGGGCCTACGGAGCATCGGGGGATGCACATGAACGTGGCTCCGCACCTGCTGACCGAGGACCGTGCCGAGTACGAGCGGGTCCTCGACGACGCACTGCGCACCGCCGGGACGCGGCCGGAACTCGACGGTCTCGGCAGCCGGCTGACGAGCGCCCAGCTGCGCTCCATGGCGCTGAACGCGACAGCGCTGATCGCCGCCGCGGCGGCGAGCGAGTACGAGCACTTCGTCACGGTCCGGGAACAGAGCCGGGCCCCCGCCGCGCCCCGGCCGCCCGCCGCCGCGCACGACGGTCCCGGACCGGGCGTGGCCGCCGTCATCACCGTCATGGTGCCCGTCCTCGCCGGCTCGGCAGCCGCGATCTTCCTGCTGGTCGGGGCGGTGCTGCACGCCCTGGCCCCCACCGTCGTGTTCGGCGGGACGCTGCTGACCGCCGGCCTCGTCTTCGGTGCCATCGCCGCCGGGGGTCTGCTGTGCGCGGGGGCCGGGCTCCTGGTCACGGCCCTCCGCAACAGCCCCGCCGCGGCGCACCGCGACGGCCCCGCCCCGGCCGACGAACTCTCCCTCGCCCGCGAGGCCTGGCGCCACGCCCTCCTGGAACGCGGCATTCTCCCCTTCCTCGCCGCCGCCCTCGCCGCCGCCGCACCCCCCGACCCGACCCCGTCCCCCGACCCGGCTCCGGACCCGTCCACCCCGTGAGCCGCACGCCTCCCGCCTCGCGGGAAGGACCCGTACGCAGCGGAAACGGAACCGGCCGGCGACTCCCCCCGAAGCCGCCGGCCGGTCCCCCCGTCGTGCGGAGGTCAGTCCGCCAGCGGCAGGTACACCCTGTTGCCGCTCGCGGCGAACTCCGCCGACTTCTCCGCCATGCCCGCCTGGATCTCCTCGGCCTTCAGGTCGCCGCCGTGCTCGCGGCGGATGTCCTGGGAGATCTTCATCGAGCAGAACTTCGGGCCGCACATCGAGCAGAAGTGCGCGGTCTTCGCCGGTTCCGCGGGCAACGTCTCGTCGTGGAACTCACGGGCCGTGTCCGGGTCGAGCGCCAGGTTGAACTGGTCCTCCCACCGGAACTCGAACCGCGCGTCGGAGAGCGCGTCGTCCCACTCCTGGGCCCCGGGGTGCCCCTTGGCCAGGTCCGCCGCGTGCGCGGCGATCTTGTAGGTGATGACGCCCGTCTTCACGTCGTCCTTGTTGGGCAGGCCCAGGTGCTCCTTGGGCGTGACGTAGCAGAGCATCGCCGTACCCCACCAGGCGATCATCGCCGCGCCGATGCCCGAGGTGATGTGGTCGTAGGCGGGCGCCAC
>NZ_JAPSIW010000221.1 GCF_031178505.1 Streptomyces sp.
CCCGGGATCGACCGCCACCAGCGCCACGTCCGGCCGCACCGCCGCCGCCGCGAGCGCCGGCACCAGGGTGACCCCGAGCCCGGCGGCCACCGCCCCCAGCTTGGCGATCCAGTCGTGCGCCAGGAGCCCCGTACGCGGCAGGAACCCGGCGGCCACCACCGGCCGGAACAGCGTGTCCTCCAGTCGCTCCCGCCCCACGATCCACTCCTCCTCCGCCAGCTCCGCGAGCCGTACCGCCGGCCGCCGGGCGCACGGGTGGTCCCGGCCGAGGGCCACGAGCATCGGCTCGTCGAGCAGGTGGTGGAGCGTCACACCCGGCGGCGGGGGAGTACCGGGCGGCGGGCTCACCACCGCCAGGTCCTCCTCCCCGGCCCCGACCAGCCCCAGGTGCTTGACCGAGGGCCCCTCGACCCGGGTCACCACCACCCCCGGGTGCCGCTCCCGGAACACCGCCTGCGCCCGGGGGACCAGGGCGGCGGTCGCGCTGGAGAAGGCCCCGAGCCGCAGCAGCCCCCCGTCCAGGGTGCGCAGCGCCTCCAGTTCGGCCCGCGCGGCGGACAGCCGGTCCCGTACGGCCTCGGCGTGGGGGAGCAGGACCCGGCCGGCCTCACTCAGCCGCACCCCGCGCGGCAGCCGCTCGAACAGCTCCGCGCCGACCTCCGCCTCCAGCGACTGGACCTGCCGGGAGACGGCCGATTGCGTGTAGCCGAGCGCCTGTGCGGCGGCCGTGAACGACCCGGCACGGGCGACGGCGAGGAACACCTCGTACAGGCCATGAGGGAAGGGCATGGAGACCATGCTAGACATTCGCTGGTCGCATGCCACAGGCGCCCGTAGCGTCGGGGACATGGACCTCACCGCCACCAACGGCCCCACCGACCAGCCCTCTTCGCAGCGGATCGCCTTCCTCGGCACCGGCTCCATGGGCCTGCCCATGGCCCGCCGGCTGCTCGACACCGGACACGCCCTCACCGTCTGGAACCGTACGGCCGCCAAGGCCGACGACCTGGTCGCCGCGGGCGCCGTCCGCGCCGCCGGTCCCGCCGAGGCCGTGCGGGACGCCGACGTCGTCCTGACCATGCTGGCGGACCCGGCCGCCGCCCTCGCCGTCGCCGACGCCTTCGTGCCGGCGCTGCGTCCGGGCACGATCTGGGTCGACACCTCCACCATCGGCCCCGGAGCGGTCCGCGAACTGACCGGCCGCCTCCCCGCCGGGGTCACCCTGATCGACGCCCCGGTGATGGGCAGCGTCGACCGGGCCGCCTCCGGTGAGCTGCTCATCCTCGCCGGCGGCGACACCACGCCGGTCGCGGGGATCCTGGAGCGGCTCGGTACGGTCACCGCCTGCGGCGGGCCCGGCACCGGCGCCGCGCTCAAGCTGGTCCTCATCAACGCCGCGATCGGCGGGGTCGCCCTGGTCGCCGAGGCCCTCGCGCTCGCCGGAGCACTCGGCCTGCCCCGGGACCTGGCTCTGCGGACGCTCGGCCAGGGGCCGCTGGCGGGCGCGGTCGCCCGGGCCACCGCCACCGGCTCGTACTTCCCGGTCGCGCTCGCCGCCAAGGACGTCGCCCTCGCCACCGGCGCCACCCCGGCGGAGCTTCCGCTCCTGGAGGCCGTCCACGCCGCCCTGACCGCCGACCCGGCCCTCCTCGCGGAGGACCTCGCCGCCGTCGCCCGCTGACCCGTCCCGGGGCGGGTCACCCGTGCCCGTCGCGCCCCGTGCCGTACAGCAGCCCCAGGAAGTCCCGGAAGGCGGCGGGCATGTCGACGGCCGAGGGGTCCAGGAGCCACTGGTACTGGAGTCCGTCCATCACGGCCGTCAGGAGAGGGGCCGCGCGCTCGGGGGTGAGGCCGCCCGGCAGGCGCTCGCCGAACTCCAGGCGCAGCACCCGGGCCATGTTCTCCCGCACCTGCGCGTACCGCTCGGTGAAGAACTCCCGGGCCGGGTGGCCGTCCGTCACGCTCTCCCCGAGCAGCGCGGAGAAGGTCTGCACGATGCCCGGCCGCATCGCGTTGTACTCGACCAGCGAGTCCAGCAGTTCGAGCCGCCAGCCGTCCCGCCCCGGCCCGCCGCTGGTGTCCCAGCGGTCGCGCTCCGCCAGGACGGCGACGAGCAGCGCGTCCTTGGTCGGGAAATAGTGGAGCAGCCCCTGCTGGGTCAGGCCGACGCGTTCGGCCACCGCCCCGAGGGTGGCGCCCCGGTAGCCCCGTTCGGCGATCACTTCGAGCGTGGCGCGCAGGATCTCCGCGCGCCGCTCCTCGCTCCTGGCCCGCACCATCGTCCCGGCCCCCTCTCGCAGCTCCGTCGACAGGACGGTACCTCCCCCCTTGTAGATAACGAAAAGGTCTCATTGTCTACCGGCTCACCGGTTTCCGGGTGCACGATGACGCCACCGGTACGTCGACGAGGAGGTACGGCCATGGCGCGGACCGACGCGGGAGCCCCCACGGACGCGGAGGAGCCGGACGCGGCGGCGGAAGCCGCGCGGGAGGCGGCCGTCGACGCCGCCCTGGGGAAGCTCGACCTGGACACCAAGGCCCTGCTGCTCGCCGGGCAGGACATGTGGTCCCTGCCCGCCGTCCCCGGCATCGGACTGCGTTCCCTGGTCATGTCCGACGGACCCGTCGGCGTCCGCGGTGTCCGCTGGACCGCCGACGACCCCTCGGTCGCCCTGCCCTCGCCGACCGCGCTCGCCGCCGCCTGGGACCCCGGCCTCGCCCGCCGCGCCGGCCGCCTCCTCGCCCAGGAGGCCCGCCGCAAGGGCGTCCACGTCCTCCTCGCCCCCACCGTCAACCTCCACCGCTCCCCGCTGGGCGGACGCCACTTCGAGGCCTACAGCGAGGACCCCCACCTCACCGGGGCGATCGGCACCGGCTACGTCCTGGGCGTCCAGGACGGCGGCGTCGCCGCCACCGTCAAGCACTTCGTCGCCAACGACGCCGAGACCGACCGCTTCACCGTGGACAACCGGGTCGCCCCGCGGCCGCTGCGCGAGCTCTACCTCGCCCCCTTCGAAGCCATCGTCGAGCAGGCCCGCCCCTGGGCCCTCATGACCGCCTACAACCAGGTCAACGGCGTGACCATGACCGAGCACGGCCCCCTCGTCGACGGCGTCCTGCGCGGGGAGTGGGGCTTCGACGGCGTCAACGTCTCCGACTGGCTGGCCGCCCGCTCCACCGTCGGAGGCATCACCGGCGGCCTCGACATCGCCATGCCCGGCCCCGCCACCGTCCACGGCGAGGCCCTCGCCGCCGCCGTCCGGGCCGGCGAGGTCCCCGAGTCCACCGTCGACCGGGCCGTACGGAACGTCCTGCGGCTCGCCGCACGCGTCGGCGCCCTCGACGGCGTCCTTCCGGCCGTCACCACCCACCCGGCCCCGGTCGACGGTGCCGCCCTCGCCCGCGAGATCGCCCGCCGGGGCTTCGTCCTCGTACGGAACGAGAACGACGCCCTGCCCCTCCCGCCCGGCACCACCGTCGCCCTCTCCGGCGCCGCCGCCCGCGACGCCCGCGTCCTCGGCGGCGGCTCCGCCCAGGTCTTCCCCGGCCACGTGGTCTCCCCGCTCGACGGACTCACCGCCGCCCTCCCCGAGGGGACGCTCACCTTCTCGATCGGCGCCGAGCCGGGCGACGAACCCGCCCCCGCAGGGCCGGGCTTCACCCTCCGCGCGGTGTGCCGCGACGCCGCGGGCACCGTCATCGGCGAGAGCGGCCTGCCCACCGGCCAGGTCCAGTGGATCGGTGACGACCTCCCCGCCGGCGTCACCCACGCGAACCTCGCCTCCGTCGAGATCACCGGCACCTTCACCCCGCGCGAGAGCGGTGCGCACTCCTTCGGGACCAGGGGCCTCGGCGCCTTCACCCTCACCGTCGCCGGCCGAGTCCTCTTCGACGGCGTCCAGGCCATGGGCCCCGAGACCGACCCCTTCGAGGCCTTCCTCGGCTCCCCGGTCGAGCGCGGCACCGTCGCCCTCACCGAGGGCGAGACGGTCGAGGTGTCCCTCCTGCACACCCTCGACAAGGAGTTCGCCGCCCCCCTCCCGGCGGTCATGTTCTCCCTCGTCCACCTCGGTCCCCGCCGTGACCCCGGCGAACTGATCACCGAAGCGGCCGAGGCCGCCCGCACCGCCGACACCGCCGTCGTGGTCGTCGCCACCACCGAACGCGTCGAGTCCGAGGGCTTCGACCGCCGGGACCTCGCCCTCCCCGGCCGCCAGGACGACCTCGTCCGGGCCGTCGCCGCCGCCAACCCGAACACCGTCGTGGTCGTCAACTCCGGCGCCCCCGTGGAAATGCCGTGGCGCGAGGACGTGGCCGCGATCCTGCTCACCTGGTTCCCCGGCCAGGAGGGCGGCGCCGCCCTCGCCGACGTCCTCACCGGCGCCGGGGAGCCCGGCGGCCGGCTCCCCACCACCTGGCCCACCACCCTCGCCGACGCCCCCGTCACCGAGGTCACCCCCACCGGCGGGACCCTCCCCTACCGCGAGGGCCTCTTCATCGGCTACCGCGCCTGGGACCGGGCCGGCGCCGCCCCCGCGTACCCCTTCGGGCACGGCCTCGGCTACACCACCTGGTCGTACGACTCCCTCGACGCCACCCCGGACCGCGCCACCGTCCGCCTCACCAACACCGGCGACCGCCCCGGCCGCGAGACCGTCCAGTTCTACCTGGCACCCGAGGACGACCCGGCCGAGCGCCCGGCGCGCTGGCTCGCCGCCTTCACGAGCGTCGAGGCCGCCCCCGGCCGGACCGTCGAGACGAGCGTCCGGCTGCCGCGCCGCGCCTACGAGGTCTGGGACGAGGAGCGGCACGCGTGGACGGTGGTGCCCGGCACCTACCGGCTGCTGGCCGCGCACTCCCTCACGGACATCCGGCTCATCACGGTCCTGAAGCTCTAGCCGGCCGTGATCCGCCGGTACGCCAGCTCGGCCAGCCGCGCCTGGCCGTCACGGCTCGGGTGGAACCAGTCCCAGGGGCTCAACTGGCCGCCGCCGAAACGGAATGCGTGGACCGCCCCGCCGTCGTACCGGCAGAGGCGGTCCTTCGCGCACACCTCCGCAAGGACCTCGTTGTAGGCCCGCACCCGCTCCTGGACGCGGGCCCTGCGGCGCTCCGCCGCCGGGCTGTCGTCCTGCGGCTCCGCCAGCATCGACCCGCAGACGCCCAGCTTCCACACCTCTCGGGCCATCGGGCTGAGCCGGCCCGTCGACCACAGCCGCATCAGATCCGGCACACTCGCCACGTACACCCGCGACGCCGGGGACTCCTCCCGGAGCCGGGCGAGCGCCGTCTCGAAGAAGAAGCGGAAGTCCTCGACGGGCGTCATCAGATCGGGGGTCTTCCGGCAGGCGTCGTTGGCGCCCGTCATCACCGTCACGAGGGCGGGCCGGTGGGCGGCGGCGCGGGCCATCTGCTCCGGGAGCTCCACCATCCGCGAGCCCGACCGGGCCAGGTTCCAGCTGTGCGTGGCCACCCGCCCGGGGCCGAGCAGCCGCAGCGCCAGGCTGTTCACGGCCGGGTCCGTCCCGGTCGCCCAGGAGGCCTCCGGGCAGTCGGAGAGCACCCCGCAGGCGTCGTAGGCGCGTGTGATGGAATCCCCGACGGCGGCCACGGAGGCGGGGGAACCGAGCCAGGGCGCCGTCACCGGCGCGGAGGGCGCGGCCGGGGCGGAAGAGGCCGCGCGGGGCGCCGGGGCCGTGCCGGAGGCCGCCGGCGGCCGTTCGGCACCGGCGGAGCAGCCCGCCAGTGTGCCCGCGCCGAGCAGCGCCGCCGCCGCGACGGCGACGGCGGTGGTGCGGAAACGGCGTCGGCCGTGCATCCGAGGGCCCCTCCTCCGGCGTCCTGGTGGGTGAAAGCTTCGTGTTCACCCGCCCCCGGACCGACCGTACGTCACCCCGATGACGGTGCGGCACGGTAGCTTTTCCCCCGTCGAACCAGAGGCACCTTTGCCGACCGGCTCCGGTAAATTACATCACGTCACATGCTGTCCCAATTTTGATGGTTTGCGAAGCTTCGCGCCTGATGCTGTTTACCGAGGCCGCTGGGAAAGGCGAACCTCGTCCCACACTGGAGGTCCCGGTGACGACACGTGGAGTTCTGTACGTTCACTCCGCACCGCGCGCGCTGTGCCCGCACGTCGAATGGGCGGTGGCGGGCGTCCTCGGTGCGAGGGTCCAGCTCGACTGGATCCGTCAGCCGGCGTCCCCCGGCACCTGGAGAGCCGAGTTCTCCTGGCAGGGCGAGACCGGCACCGCCTCCAAGCTGGCCTCCGCGCTGCGCGGCTGGCAGATGCTCCGCTTCGAGGTCACGGCGGAGCCCTGCCCCACCGCCGAGGGCGAGCGCTACAGCGCCACCCCCGACCTGGGCATCTTCCACGCCGTCACGGGCATGCACGGCGACATCCTGATCCCCGAGGACCGGCTGCGGGCCGCCCTCGCCCGCGCCGCGCAGGGCGAGACCCAGCTGGAGGTGGAGATCGCCAAGCTGCTCGGCAAGCCCTGGGACGACGAGCTGGAGCCCTTCCGGTACGCCGGCGAGGGCGCGCCGGTCCGCTGGCTGCACCAGGTCGTCTGACCCGGCCCCCTCGACGCCGAAGGCCCGCTCCCCGGCAGGGGAGCGGGCCTCTCACGCGTGCGCGTGCCGTGCGTCAGACGGTCCGGAAGGCGAGGACCACGTTGTGGCCGCCGAAGCCGAACGAGTTGTTGATCGCGGCGATGGTGCCCTGCGGCAGCTCACGGGGCTCGTCACGGACGATGTCCGCGTCGACCTCCGGGTCGAGCTGGTCGACGTTGATCGTCGGCGGGGCCAGCCGGTGGTGGAGCGCCAGGACCGTCGCGACGGTCTCGATGCCGCCGGCGCCGCCGAGGAGGTGACCGGTCATCGACTTCGTCGCGGAGACCGCGACGTGGTCCAGGTCGTCGCCCAGGACCTTGCGCAGCGCCTTGATCTCGGCGACGTCGCCCTGCGGCGTCGACGTGGCGTGCGCGTTCAGGTGGACGACCTCGGCCGGCTTCAGGTCCGTCGCGTCCAGCAGGTTCTGCAGGGCGGCGGCGATGCCCCGGCCGGTCGGCTCGGGCTGCGCGATGTGGTGGCTGTCGGCCGACAGGCCCTGGCCGAGCACCTCGCAGTAGACGCGGGCGCCGCGCGCCTTGGCGTGCTCCTCGGACTCCAGGACGACGACACCGGCACCCTCGCCGAGCACGAAGCCGTCACGGTCGGTGTCGTACGGGCGCGAGGCCTTCGCCGGGTCGTCGTTGCTCTTCGACATCGCCATCATGTTGGCGAAGGCGGCGACCGGCAGCGGGTGGATCGCGGCCTCGGTACCGCCGGCCACGACCACGTCGGCGCGGCCGGTGCGGATCATCTCGACCGCGTAACCGATCGCCTCGGCACCCGACGCGCAGGCGGAGACCGGGGTGTGGACACCCGCCCGGGCGTTCACCTCCAGGCCCACGTTGGCGGAGGGGCTGTTGGGCATGAGCATGGGCACGGTGTGCGGGGAGACGCGGCGGACGCCCTTCTCCTTCAGCACGTCGTACTGGTCGAGCAGGGTGGTGACACCGCCGATGCCGGAGGCGATGACGGAGCCGAGCCGCTCGGGCGCGACCTTCTCGTCCTCGCCGGCGGGGGCGGTGAAGCCCGCGTCGGCCCACGCCTCACGGGCCGCGATCAGCGCGAACTGCGCCGAGCGGTCCAGCTTGCGGGCCAGCGGGCGGGGCAGGACGTCGGCCGGGTCGACGGCGGCCGTCGCGGCGATCCGGACGGGCAGTTCGGCGAAGCGCTCGCCCTCCAGGGGCCGGACGCCGGAGCGCCCCGCGATCAGACCCTCCCAGGTCGATGCGGAGTCGCCACCCAGCGGTGTGGTTGCGCCGATACCGGTGACGACCACGGTGCGATTGGTCGAGCTCACAGGAATTCGTTCTCCATGTGTGTGATGGTCGGAATACGGCGCCACCGCCGGGTGGCTGGCCGGGTCAGCGAGGGCTGGTTCAGCCCTTGGAGATGCCGCCGTCCTGGTGCTTCAGGATGTAGTCGACGGCGTCGCCCACGGTCTTGAGGTTCTTGACGTCCTCGTCCGGGATCTTGACGCCGAAGCGCTCCTCGGCGGCGACGACGACCTCGACCATGGACAGCGAGTCGACGTCCAGGTCGTCGGTGAAGGACTTGTCCAGCTTCACGTCCTCGGTCGGGATGCCGGCGATCTCGTTGACGATCTCGGCGAGACCTTCGACGAGCTGGTCCTGGGTGAAGGCCATGGTGGCGCTCCTTCTGTGGGTTGCTTCGGTAAGGGGCTTCCGGGGATCCGGTGTGCCTAGGGGAGGGTAACGACCGTCGCGGCGAACACGAGACCCGCCCCGAAGCCGATGACGAGCGCGGTGTCGCCGCTCCTCGCCTGCCCGGTCGCCAGGAGCCGCTCCATCGCGAGCGGGATCGAGGCGGCCGAGGTGTTGCCCGTGGTCTCGACGTCACGCGCGACCGTGACGTGCTCCGGCAGCTTGAGCGTCTTCACCATCGAGTCGATGATCCGCATGTTCGCCTGGTGCGGGATGAAGACGTCCAGGTCGTCCGCCGAGATGCCGGCGGCGTCCAGGGCCTGCTGGGCGACCTTCGCCATCTCGAAGACGGCCCAGCGGAAGACCGCCTGACCCTCCTGCGTGATGGCCGGGAACTTGATCTCGCCCTGGTCGTTCAGCGGCAGCTTCGACACGTCGCCGACGTGGAACTCGTTCCACGGCACGGTCTGCTTGATCGTCTCGGACTTGTCGCCCTCGGAACCCCACACCGTGGGGCCGATGTGCGGCTCGTCGGAGGGGCCCACGACCACGGCGCCGGCGCCGTCGCCGAAGAGGAAGGCCGTGGCGCGGTCCTCCAGATCCGTCAGGTCGCTGAGCCGCTCGACGCCGATCACGAGCACGTACTCCGCCGAACCCTCGACGATCATGCCCTTGGCGAGCGTCAGGCCGTAACCGAAGCCCGCGCAGCCGGCAGAGATGTCGAACGCGGCCGGCTTGCCGGCGCCGATCTTGTCGGCGATCTCGGTGGCGACGGCCGGGGTCTGCTTGAAGTGCGAGACCGTGGAGACGACCACGGCCCCGATCTGCTCCGGGGTGATCC
>NZ_JAPSIW010000222.1 GCF_031178505.1 Streptomyces sp.
GAAGCGCTCGCCGTCCTTGTTGCGGAGGATGCCGCCCTCACCGCGGGCGCCCTCCGTCAGCAGGATGCCCATGCGCCAGATGCCCGTCGGGTGGAACTGGAAGAACTCCATGTCCTCCAGCGGGATGCCACGGCGGTAGCAGGCGGCCTGGCCGTCACCGGTCAGGGTGTGGGCGTTCGAGGTCACCTTGAAGAACTTGCCGGTGCCGCCGGACGCGTAGATCACGGCCTTCGCCTGGAAGACGTGGATCTCACCGGTGGCCAGCTCGTACGCGACCACACCGGCCGACTTCTTGACGCCGTCGACCTCGGTGATCAGCTGGTCCAGGACGTAGAACTCGTTGAAGAACTCCACGCCCTCCTTGACGCAGTTCTGGTACAGCGTCTGGAGGATCATGTGACCCGTGCGGTCCGCGGCGTAGCAGGACCGGCGGACCGGGGCCTCGCCGTGGTTGCGGGAGTGACCGCCGAAGCGGCGCTGGTCGATGGTGCCGTTCGGGGTCCGGTTGAACGGCAGGCCCATCTTCTCCAGGTCGAGGACGGCGTCGATGGCCTCCTTCGCCAGGATCTCGGCGGCGTCCTGGTCGACCAGGTAGTCACCGCCCTTGACCGTGTCGAAGGTGTGCCACTCCCAGTTGTCCTCCTCCACGTTCGCCAGCGCGGCGGCCATGCCGCCCTGCGCGGCGCCCGTGTGGGAGCGGGTCGGGTACAGCTTCGTCAGCACGGCGGTGCGGCTGCGCTTCGTCGCCTCGATGGCGGCGCGCATGCCGGCGCCACCGGCGCCGACGATGACGGTGTCGTACTTGTGGAACTTCATGACGTGGATTACCTCAGCCCCGTGCCTAGCGGATGTTCGGGTCGAAGGTGAAGATCACCAGCGTGCCCAGAAGGATGGTGAACACCGTGGCGGTGTACAGCAGGCCCTTGAGCCACAGGCGCGTGTTGGCCCGCTCCGCGTAGTCGTTGATGACGGTACGGAGGCCGTTGGCGCCGTGCAGCATGGCGAGCCACAGCATCAGGAGGTCCCAGACCTGCCAGAACGGGGACGCCCAGCGGCCCGCCACGAAGGCGAAGCCGATCTTGGAGACGCCGCCGTCCAGGAACAGCTGGATCAGCAGGTGGCCGAGGACCAGCACGACGAGGACCACGCCGGAGAGGCGCATGAAGAGCCACGCGGCCATCTCGAAGTTGCCACGGGTCGCGCGCGGGGTCTTGCCGGTGCGCTTGCGGGGGGCCTCGATGTACGGGGCCGGGTTGTCCACGTCGTAGCGGGCGCCGCCCTCGACGGGACCGATCGCGGTGGAGGTCTCAGTGGACATGTCTGGCGTCAGCTCCCGAACAGTTCACGTGCGGCGTGGCCGAGGACGGGGTAGATCGAGCCCGCCATCAGCACGAGCCAGATGCCCACGACGGTCCAGAGCATCTGCTTCTGGTAGCGCGGGCCCTTGGACCAGAAGTCCACGGCGATGACACGGAGACCGTTCAGCGCGTGGAAGAGGATGGCGGCGACGAGGCCGTACTCGAGCAGCGCGACGATCGGCGTCTTGTAGGTCGCGACGACCTCGTCGTACGCCTCGGGGGAGACACGGACGAGAGCGGTGTCCAGTACGTGTACGAACAGGAAGAAGAAGATGAGGACGCCGGTGACTCGATGAGCCACCCAGGACCACATTCCTTCCCGGCCGCGGTACAGCGTTCCAGCCGGCACGGAAAAACCCTCCGGGAGCGGGGATCAGGGCCGGCCGGCTTCTCTGTCGGTCAGGCCCGGCCGGGTACGGTCCACCGGCCCCGGTCATCGTAGCGACGAGTTGTCGGTTCGCTCGCGCGGGGTCCATAGGTGTGATCAAACAGGCACGGACGGACTATCCCCGGGGCCGGTATCGGCGCGTTCCGGACGGAATCACGCGCCGGCGGGGTGAGACGTGAGGTCCCGGGCGAGTCGGAAGGCGAGCCGGGCCCGGGCCAGCCGGCGCAGTTCGTCCGCCGCGACGGCCCGCTCCTCCTCCGGTTCGTTGCCGAGACGTGACCGGATTCCGGCCAGGACCTGGTCCAGACGCTCCCCGGGCCGCACACCGTCGAGGCTGATCACGAAGGCGTGTCCGAAGCTGCTCTCGTACGCGGCGTGGGCGGCCCGCAGGGCGGTGCGCGCGGCGGGCGGTGCGTCCGGGTGCGGCAGGGCGGGGCATTCGGCGGCCAGCGCCTCGTCCAGATCGCGTCCTGCCAGGTCGTAGCCCGCTTCGTCGGCCGCGGCGAGCAGTGCGTCCACGGTCGGGTACGGACGGTGAGAGGCCACCCGTTCGGCCCAGTGGCGGCTGTGGCAGCAGGAGAGGAGCAGCTCCTCGGCCTCGGCCGCGGAGGCCGCGTTGAAGCGGTCCAGGGCGGCGTCCCGCGAGGTGGCAGGCCCCGGCAGCCCGGTCCGGCGAACGGCCGCCGCGGGTGTGTCCGGGGAGGCCGGTGTCCGGCAGGGGGCGTGGGTGTCGCTGGTCAGCGTGGTCTCCGGGACGGGAGGGCGGGGCGGGGAGGGTGGGACGCAACGTTATCGACGGGACGGGGGAAGCGTCCGACGCGTGCGCGAATTTCACCCGGAAGGGAGAGTTTCGGTACAGGAGATGGACTTCGGAGTTCCCGAGGTTGCCTCCGGGGTTCGGGAAGTCGGGGCCGGGCGAGCCCGGGGCGCCGTCGGTCGCGGGCCGGGCGGGTCCGGGGCGCGGAGTGCGTGCCGCCGGGTTCGCGGGCCCGGGGCCGGCGGGACCTTCGTGGATCCGGCGGGTGGACGGGTAGGGGTCCGGAGGTTCGGGAAGTCGCCGGACGGCCGTCCCCCGATTGGCCGGACCGTCCTCCGTACGGAAGGATTCCGATCGATGCGGTACTCCATACGAGGACCCCGCCGGGGTCCCACTCTGCTCGCGACCGCGGTGGCACTGGCCACCGTGGCGGCCTGTTCCGGCGGCTCCCCGTCCGGTGCGGGCGCCCCCACCTCCGGTACGTCCGGTACGGCGGCGGGCACCGCGCCCACGGGGACGAGCCCGGCCGCGCAGCCCAGCCCCACCCGGACGACGCCGAGCCCCACGCCGACCCCGTCCCGCACGTACCCGCTCTCGTCGGCGCCGCGCGTGATCCCGGCCGTCCGCGACCACGAGCCGGCCCGCGGCCCCGGCTGGAAGCCGGCCGCCCCGGCCGGGGTCGTCGTCGCCGCGAACAGCGCGGGCCTCGCCGACGAGGGCAAGCTCCTCGCGGGCGAGCTGGGCCTTCCCTACCGGGGCACCGCCGCCGCGGGCCCCGGGGACATCGAGCTGGCCCTCGGCGGCACGGGCGGCGCGCCCGAGTCGTACACGCTGGTCGTCCGCGACAACCGGGTGCGGATCAGCGGGCCGGACGAGGCCGGGGTCTTCTACGGGACCCGGACGCTCAAGCAGTCGGTGAAGGCGACCGGTGCCGTGCCGGAGGGGACGGTCACCGACCGGCCCGCGAAGCCGCAGCGCGGGCTCATGGTCGACATCGCCCGCAAGCACTTCACGGCCGCCTGGCTGGAGGACCGCATCCGCGAGATGGGCGACCTCAAGCTCAACCAGCTCGGCCTGCACTTCTCCGACGACCAGGGCTTCCGGATCGAGTCCGACTCCCACCCGGAGGTCGTCTCGGCCCAGCACCTCACCAAGGCGGAGGTCCGGCGCATCCTGGCGCTCGCGGCGAGCCGCCACATCACCGTGATCCCCGAGATCGACTCGCCCGGGCATCTGGGCGCGGTGATCGCCGCCCACCCCGACCTCCAGCTCCGCAGCGCGGCCGGCCGGGCCCCGCGCGGCGCCGTCGACATCGCCAACCCGCGCGCGGCCCGGATCGTCGACGACCTGCTGCGCGAGTACACGGCCCTCTTCCCCGGCCGCTACTGGCACCTCGGCGCCGACGAGTACGTGGCCCTCATGGCCCGGGACCCGGAGGCCACCTATCCGAAGCTCGCGCAGGCCGCGCGGGCGAAGTACGGGCCGTCCGCCCGCGTCCAGGACCTGGCCACCGGCTGGCTCAACGACCGGGCCGCCGTCGTCCGGCCCACCGGCAAGACCCTGAAGGCGTGGAACGACGGCTTCTTCGCGGGCGGGGTGGTGAACGCGGCCCCGGACATCGAGGTCGAGTACTGGACCGGCAAGGAGATCGGGGCCAGGCCGCCCGTCCCGTACCTCAGCGCGGGCCGCAAGCTGGTCAACCTCAACGACGAGTACCTCTACTACGTGCTCGGTGAGCCCAACGACTTCACCTATCCGACGGGGCGCCGCATCTACGAGCAGTGGACCCCGCTGGTCGTGCGCGGCACGACGCCCGTTCCCTCGCGGTACGACCCCCAGATCCTCGGCGCCCGCTTCGCCGTCTGGTGCGACCTGTCCCGGGCGCAGACGCAGGCGCAGGTGGCGGAGGGGATCCGGATGCCGCTGACGGCCCTCGCGCAGAAGGTGTGGGACGCGCGGAAACCGGCGGTGAGCTGGGCGGAGTTCCGCACCCTGGCGAACCGGGTCCGCTGAGGACCGCTGGACGCGCTCACCACGCGTCGCGTACGTTCCCCCGGCGGTGGCCGCGTGGGCCGGCGCCGGGGCTCCGGGGAGGGGCGCCGCCCGCTCCCCGGGGGAAACCGCACCGCATGCTCCGCGATCCCAAGGACCTCGCCTTCGCCGTCACGGCTCTGCTCGGGGCGACGGTCCTCGCCGACGCCCTCGCCCTCCACGCCGGATCCGAGCTGTGGACGGCGGTGACGGACTCCCCCTCCGGGGACGTGTCGCCACGCGACCTCGCAAGGGCGCTGGTGGTCGGGACGGCGCTGCTCCAGGGCCTTCTCCTGGTGGCGACCGGGACCGTCTTCGTCATCTGGTTCCACCGGCTGCGGCTGAACGCCGAGGTCTGGGCCGGCGACGTGCACAGCCGGACGCCCGGCTGGGCCATCGGCGGGTGGTTCATCCCCGTCGCCGGGCTCTGGATCCCGTGCGCGATCGCCACGGAGATCTGGCGGGCGAGCCGGCCCGATCCGTCGGCGCCGGACCGCCGGGGCGAGTTCCTGCTGCTCCGTGGCTGGTGGCTGGTGTTCGTGGCGGACCTGGTCCTGGCCCGCGTGGCGGCCTGGCGGCTCGGCCGGGCGGAGACCTTCGAGGCGTACGCGTCGGCCGCGCGCTGGCTCCTGGCGAGCGACGCGCTCGACATGGCCGCCGCCGTGCTCGCGATCCTCTTCGTGCGGCGTCTGACCTCTATGCAGCACGCCAAGGCAACCGGCATGATTTCGGCCGCGCAGTGACGAAAACGCGCCAGTCGGCGCAGTAGGGGAAGTACTGCGTCCGTATCGGGTGGCGAGGAGGCGTCCATGACGTCGGCGATGTCGGTGACGGGCCGGAGCCTGCGGGAACTGATCGACGGCGCCGGGGAGCGGAGCCTGGCCGCGGCCGGTCTCGCCTGCCTCGACCGCTGTCTGCCGCTGCTCGGCCCGGACCTGGGTGATCTCCTGCGGCCCGTCTGGGCGGCGGTCGCCCGCGGCGACGGCCCCGCATGGGGCGAGTCGCTGGCCGGGGCGCGCGCGGAACTGGACGGCGTGGAGGCGGCGGGCGCCGGGGACGGTGCCCCGGCACAGGCCGTGCGCGGGATGCTGGCCGCCGCCCCGGCCGCCTGGGCCGCCGACGGCCTGCGCGCCTGGGCGCACACCTGCTCGGCCACCGCCCTCGCCCTGCACGGCCGCCACGACCCGGCCGGCGTGCCGGACGGTCTGATCGAGCGCTGCCGGGCCGGGGACGCGGAGGGGGCCGGTCCGCTGCTGGCGGGGGAGCTCCGCCGTCAGCAGGCCGTCCTCGAAGCCGTCGCCCACGGCCCGACCGGACTGCGCCGGGCCCGTGAGCTCTCCGTCGAGGGCGGCCGGGTGCTGCGCGCCGTCGTCTCCCGCCGGGCCCGCACGGCCTGAGGGGCGGTACGGGCCCGGGGCGTACGGCGCGCGGGGTGGTACGGGCGCGGGCCGGCCTCGTCAGCCCTCTTCGCCCTCCCCGGCCACGAGCGTCACCGAGGCGATCATCTCCGTGATGTCCCGCTCCGCCGTCGCCTTGGACAGGCCGAGCCCGCTCAGCACGCCCTTTCCGTCCTCGTGCTCCAGGAGCGCGAGCAGGATGTGCTCGGTGCCGACGTAGTTGTGGCCCAGGCGCAGGGCCTCGCGGAACGTGAGTTCCAGGACCTTCTTCGCCGCCGCGTCGTACGGGATGAGCGCGGGCACCTCCGCGGAGGCCGGCGGCAGGGTCGGGGCGACGGCCTCGCGCAGCCGCTCGGGCGTGACGCCCTGCGCGGTGATCCACCGCACCGCGATGCCCTCCGGCTCGGCCAGCAGGCCGAGGGCGAGGTGGGCGGGGGCGGTCTTGGTGTTGCCGGCCGACGTGGCCTCGTTCTGGGCGGCCACGACCACGTTCCGCGCCCGGGGCGTGAAGCGGCTGAACCCGGCGTTGGGGTCCATCTTCTCCGCGTCCGGCTCCTTGGGGACGAAGCGCTTCTGCGCCGCCTGGCGCGTGACGCCCATGCTGCGGCCGATGTCGGTCCAGGAGGCACCGGAGCGCCGGGCCTGGTCCACGAAGTGGCCGATGAGGTGGTCGGCGATGTCGCCGAGGTGATCGGCCGCGAGGACCGCTCCGGAGAGCTGGTCCAGCGGACTGCCGGGGATCTTCTTGACGGCTTCGATGAGGTCGTCGAGACGGACGGGGACGTTCAGACCGACTGGATTCGTCATGAGGCAACCATAGGTTGACACCTCTCCACTGTCAACCGGTGGTTGACAGTGGAGGGGTGTGTGTCGGCCCAGGGTTGTGACCTGCCGCAACGCGGACAGGGCAGGGCGGAGGAGGAAGGAAAGAAGATGGGAAAAGGGAGACGACCGGGGCCGCCACCCCCCACAGGAGAGGCCCCGGTCGTCATCCACGGAGCCGCAGCACGGCTCCGTACTCCATACAGCGCCGGGCGTGCGGTTTGTGTCACACCCGTCTTCCGGCCGCCCCGGGTGGCGGAAAGGTTGCGATATGGGCGAAGAGCGCGGACCGCGTGGACGCGACGCGGATCCACGACGTAGCGTGCAGGGTGCGCGAGCCAGCGTGGCGGTGATGACCAGCCGCGATGACGCGACCGACGCGACCGACGAACAGGGTTTGGGGAGTGCTGGGGGACGACGCGGAGCTGACGGCCGCGGTGCTCGCTGCGCAGGACGGGGACGAGAACGCCTTCCGTACTGTGTATCGCGCCGTGCACCCCAGGCTGCTCGGCTACATACGCACACTGGTCGGCGAGGCCGACGCCGAGGACGTCGCTTCGGAGTCCTGGCTCCAGATAGCCCGTGATCTCGACCGGTTCAGCGGGGACGCGGACCGCTTCCGCGGCTGGGCCGCCCGGATCGCCCGCAACCGCGCGCTCGACCACATCCGCATGCGCGGTCGCCGCCCCGCCGTGGCCGGCGACGAGACCGAGCTCGCCGAGAAGCCGGCCGAATCCGACACCGTGGGAGAGGCCCTGGAAGCCCTGTCCACCTCCGACACCATGCACCTGATCGCCCGCCTCCCCCAGGACCAGGCCGAGGCCGTCGTCCTCCGCGTCGTCGTCGGACTCGACGCCAAGAGCGCCGCCGAGACCCTCGGCAAGCGCCCCGGCGCGGTCCGTACCGCCGCCCACCGGGGCCTGAAGAAGCTCGCCGAGCTCCTCGGGGTCGACGGCGAGGCGGTGGGCGACGGGGACGGCCCGCCGCTGGAAGGAGTGCCTCCGCAGCGCGGCCGAGGCGCCGGCACCGTGACGCCCGGCGGTGTGACGCAATCACGTCCCCGTACGCAGAAGGACATGTGATGGCCGACGAGCGGTACCAGTGGCTCGACCAGGAGGCCGCGGAGCGGCTGCTCCGCGGCGAGCCGGTCGACGCCGTCGACGACCGGGCGCGGTCCCAGGCGCAGCGCCTCGCCGAGGCCCTCGGCGCGGCCCGTACCCCTTCCGCAGCCGTCCCCGCGGACGCCGAACTGCCCGGCGAGGCCGCCGCGCTGGCCGCCTTCCGCAAGGCCGTGGCCGAGCGCGCCGCCCTCACCGGGGCCGCCGCCGGCCTTCAGACGCCGTCCGCCCCCGCCGGTCCCGTGGACCTCGGCCGGGTACGGCTCGCGCCGGTCACCGCCCCCGCCCGCCGCTGGGGCCGTTCCGCGCGGTTCGGACTGGCCGCCGCGGTCGCCGCCGTCACGGTCGGCGGGGTCGCCGTCGCGGCCGGCACCGGGGTGCTGCCTCTGGTCGGTCCCTCGCCCGCGAGCTCCGTCACCGCGGCGGAGAGCCCCGATCCGGTCGTGACCGAGACGCCCGGCGTCCGCCAGGACCCCGGGACGCCCCCGACGCCGACCCCGGAGCGCGACCCGCGCACCCCCGGCACGCCGGCCACCGGCACCCCCGGCGCCTCGCCGTCGGCCGGCGGCGGGCACCCGGACGGCGGGAGCGGCGCGGCCTCCGGCGGCCCGGCGCCCGGCCGGACCACCGGCGCCCCGGACGGCGCGGACGACACCACGGACCCCGGCACCGGCAACGGCACGGGCACGGAGACCTCGCCGGGCACCGGCTCCACCGGCTCCACCGGCGGCGCCGGGCTCCCCGACACGGCGGTCAAGGCCTGCCGTGACTTCCGCGCGGGCCGCCTCGACGAGGCCGGCCGCCGCCAGCTCGCCGGCATGCTCCGCACCGGCGAGACCCTGCGCCGCTACTGCGACCGCGTCCTGCCCGTCGACACCGGTACGGGAGGCGGCGCCGGCGACGCGGGAGGGACCGCCGGCTCGGGCGGCTCCGGCGGCTCCGGGGACACGAAGGACGACGGGGCGGGCGACGGCAAGGACGACGGGGCAGGCGACGCCGACGAGCACCGCGCCGGCCACGGCGGCGGCAAGGGCACGGGCAGCGGCCCGCGCCCGGGCACCGACCGGGGCTCCGCCGGGCAGGACTCCACCGGAGGCGGGTCCCGGGGCCGGGCCGGGAGCGCCCCGAAGAACCGTTCCTGACACTCTTCCGGGCCGGGTGTAACACTTCGCGGCCCGTCGGCGCAGTAATGAGTGAGCCGACTGGTCATCGGCGGCGCGGCGAGCCGGGG
>NZ_JAPSIW010000223.1 GCF_031178505.1 Streptomyces sp.
CAGGTGCGGAGGACGCGTACGGAGAGGGGCGCGCCCGCGTCCGGACGCGGGGGCCTCACCAGCGGAAGGTGCGCATCCGCATGGCTTGCCGCATCCGGGCCGCGCGGGCCCGCCGGGGCTGGACGCGCTCGCGCAGGGCCTTGGCCTCGTTGAGCTCGCGCAGGAACTGGGCGCGGCGCCTGCGGCGCTCCGCGTCCGTCTCCGGCTCAGGCTTTCCGCGCTCCTGGCCTGCGGTCTCTTCCGGGTCCGGCATCGGCCACACCACCCTGCGACTGGGTCCCTGTGCCCCCACCTTCCCCCAGTGGCGGGAGTCGATGCCAGTGCGGGGCGGGCTACTGTTGAGTCATGCGTCTCCACGTCGTCGATCACCCGCTGGTCGCCCACAAGCTCACCACCCTGCGCGACAAGCGCACGGACTCCCCGACCTTCCGGCGGCTCGCCGACGAACTGGTCACCCTGCTCGCCTACGAGGCCACCAGGGACGTGCGGACCGAGCAGGTCGACATCGAGACCCCCGTCACGCCCACCACCGGCGTGAAGCTGTCGCACCCGCGCCCGCTGGTGGTGCCGATCCTGCGCGCCGGTCTCGGCATGCTCGACGGCATGGTGCGGCTGCTCCCGACGGCCGAGGTCGGTTTCCTCGGCATGATCCGCAACGAGGAGACGCTGGAGGCGTCGACCTACGCCACGCGGATGCCGGAGGACCTCTCGGGCCGCCAGGTCTACGTCCTGGACCCGATGCTGGCGACCGGCGGCACGCTGGTCGCGGCGATCCAGGAGCTGATCAGGCGCGGGGCCGACGACGTGACGGCGGTCGTGCTGCTCGCCGCCCCCGAGGGCGTCGAGGTCATGGAGCGCGAACTCGCGGGCACGCCGGTGACGGTGGTGACCGCCTCGGTCGACGAGCGGCTCAACGAGCAGGGCTACATCGTCCCGGGCCTGGGTGACGCGGGCGACCGCATGTACGGCACCGCCGAGTAGGCGGGCGGGCGGGCCGTGCCCCGGGGGACCGGCCCGGGCGTCCGCCCTCCGCGCTCAGCAGCGGGTGGGCGCCGGCTTCGGCTTGGCGAGGGCCGCCAGGGCCGCGTCCGCCGTGGCCTTCGGGGACAGGTTCTTGAAGGCCGTTCCGATGATCAGGTCGACATCCGCCGTGGCGCGGGTGTCGACCTTCGTCGTGGCGCCCGCGAGCTGCGTGGCCAGCACCGGGAAGACCCCCTTGGCGGCGGTGTTCGCACCGAGCAGCATCCCGGCGCCCGGCACCTTCTTGTCGTACGCGGCGGGCGCGTTGCCCACCTTGCCGATCTTGAAGCCCCGCTTCTTCAGCTCGTCGGCGGTCGCCTTCGCGAGTCCGCTGCGCGGGGTGGCGTTGTAGACGTTGACCGTGATCTGCGCGGGCCTGGGCAGAGCGGCGGGCGCCGCCGTCGGCCTGGGCGCGGGCTTGCAGTCGGCGCCCTGCTTGCCGGCCGCCGCGCTCGTCCCCCCGTCGCCGCCCGAGAAGACGTCGACGAGCTGGAGCGTGCCCCAGCCGGCGGCACCGAGCACGACGACGGCGGCCGCGGAGGCGAGGACGATCCGGCGCCGGCGGTGGGGGCGGCGCATGCGCGGGTAGACGTCCCCCGTGATGCGGTACTTTCCGCCCATTCCGGGGGGAGTGAGCATGCTCATGAGCGCAGCGTAATGCCGCCCGTCGGCGATGCCTACTTGATGATCATGTGATCGCGTCCGGATGGGGGTGAACTGCCCCCGAAAGGGTCAGTCGAGTTCCAGGACGCGGGCGTGCAGCACCTGCCGCTGCTGGAGCGCCGCGCGGACGGCGCGGTGCAGTCCGTCCTCGAGGTAGAGATCGCCCTGCCACTTCACGACGTGCGCGAAGAGGTCGCCGTAGAAGGTGGAGTCCTCGGCGAGCAGGGTCTCCAGGTCCAGCTGGCCCTTGGTGGTCACCAGCTGATCGAGGCGGACCGGGCGCGGGGCGACGTCCGCCCACTGCCGGGTGCTTTCCCGGCCGTGGTCGGGATACGGCCGGCCGTTTCCGATGCGCTTGAAGATCACACGGAAAGCCTACCGGGCGAGCGGCTCCCGGCGCAGCCACGCGGGGGCGGTGGGATGCTGGTGCAAACCATGACATAAGTGAAATCGGGGTCCGTCATGAGCGTGAGTGAGATCGCCGCCGGATACGCCTTCGACGGGCCGGCACTCGATCTGGGGGCCCTGCTGTGGGACGGCGCCTGCCACCCGGACGCGCCGGTCCGCGTCCCGCTCGCCGCCCTCAACCGGCACGGTCTGGTCGCCGGGGCCACCGGCACCGGCAAGACGAAGACCCTCCAGCTGATCGCCGAACAGCTCTCGGCACAGGGCGTGCCGGTCTTCCTCGCCGACGTCAAGGGGGACGTCTCCGGGATCTCGGCCCCCGGCCAGGACGGCGCCAAGGTCCGCGCGCGGGCCGCGGAGGTGGGGCAGACCTGGGAGGCGAAGGGCTTCCCCTGCGCGTTCTACGCGCTCGGCGGCACCGGCCCCGGCATCCCGGTACGCGCCACCGTCACCGGCTTCGGCCCCCTCCTGCTCTCCAAGGTGCTCCAGCTGAACCGCACGCAGGAGCAGTCCCTCGGCCTGATCTTCCACTACGCCGACGCCAAGGGCCTGGAGCTGGTGGACCTCAAGGACCTGCGGGCGGTGGTCGCCTTCCTCGTGTCCGAGACGGGGAAGGCCGAGCTGAGGGGGATCGGCGGCCTGTCGACCGTGACGGCCGGGGTGATCCTGCGGGCGATCACCGCCCTCGAGCAGCAGGGTGCCGGGGCGTTCTTCGGGGAGCCGGAGTTCGACACAGGTGAGCTGCTCCGCACGGCGGACGACGGGCGCGGCACCGTCTCGGTCCTGGAACTGCCCGCCGTACAGGACCGGCCCCAGCTGTTCTCGACCTTCCTGATGTGGCTGCTCGCGGACCTCTTCCACGACCTTCCGGAGGTCGGCGACCCGGAGAAGCCGAAACTGGTCTTCTTCTTCGACGAGGCGCACCTGCTGTTCAAGGACGCCTCGAAGGCCTTCCTGGAGTCGATCACGCAGACGGTGCGGCTGATCCGCTCGAAGGGGGTCGGGGTCTTCTTCGTGACGCAGACGCCGAAGGACGTGCCGGCGGACGTGCTCGCGCAGCTCGGCAACCGGGTGCAGCACGCGCTGCGGGCCTTCACCCCGGACGACGCGAAGGCCCTGAAGGCGACGGTACGGACCTTCCCCCACTCCCCCTACGACCTGGAGGAGGTGCTGACCGGGCTCGGGACCGGCGAGGCGGTGGTCACCGTCCTGAGCGAGACGGGGGCGCCGACCCCGGTGGCGGCGACCCGGATGCGGGCACCGGAGTCGCTGATGGGGCCGGTCGCGCCGGACGTCCTCGACGCGGCGGTGAAGGCCTCGCCGCTGTACGGGCGGTACGCGGAGGCGGTGGACCGCGAGTCGGCGTACGAGAAGCTGACCGCCGAGCAGCGGGCGGCGGAGGCGGCGGCCGAGGAGGCCGCCGCCCGGGCCGCGGCGGGTCAGGAGGCCGCGAAGCCGGCCGGGCGCCCGGCCGGCACCGCGGCCTCCGGAGGCACGGGAGCGAGGGCCCCGGAGGAGGAGCCCTCGCTCGTCGAGCAGGTCGTCGGCAGCGGGATCTTCCGGTCCCTGGCCCGGTCGGTCGGCACCCAGCTGGGCCGGGAGATCACCCGCTCCCTCTTCGGCACCGCCCGCCGGCGGCGGTGAGGGAGGACCCGGGACCGGCGTCCTCCTTACTCGGTGACCTCGTGGTGGTCGTCGTGCAGGCCGCCGCCGCTGCCCGCGTCACCCTCGGTCGGGACCGAGACGACCGGCTTGCGGAGGGAGGAGATGTCGTGGGCGTAGGTGCCCACGGCGTTGGCGATGACGTCGATGTTGGCGTCGAAGGCCGTCATGTTGACGTTGCTGAGGTCGTCGCCCTTCGCGTGGTAGTTCACGTCGTACGCGACGCCGGCCTGGCCGCCGAACTTGGCCGCCTGGGCGGGGGTCTTGATGCCCTCGGCGCCGGTGAAGGTGCCGCCGGACGGGATGCCGACCTTGATGAACGGGCCGTAGTCGGAGCGGCCGGTGAAGTCGGTGCCCTCGTGCGGGAGACCGCGCTTGTCCATGAAGTCGGTGATGTCGCGCTCCAGCTGGGCGGAGCCCTCGGGGCCCGCGCCCTCACCGACGTTGTCGGAGTTGTCGCCGTCGTACACGAACAGGCCGTAGTTCGGCGAGGCGATCATGTCGAAGTTGAGGTAGAGCTTGATCTCCTTGCGGTCGAGCTCCGTCAGGTTCTTGACGTAGTGCTCGGAGCCGAGGAGGCCGACCTCCTCCGCGGACCACCAGGCGAAGCGGACCTTGTTGCGCGGCTTGTCCTTGGACTCGGCCAGCTCCAGGGCGGCCTGGAGGAGGCCGGCGGAACCGGAGCCGTTGTCGTTGATGCCGGGGCCGGCGGTGACCGAGTCGAGGTGGGAGCCGAGCATCACGGTGTTGGCGGCGTTGCCGCCCTTCGTCTCCGCGATGACGTTGTTGGTGGAACGCTTCTCCTGGAGCTGGCGGATCTCGAAGGAGAGGTTGACCGGCCCCTTGGCCAGGTCGGCGGCGAGCTTCTCGCCCTCGGCCTGGGGGATGCCGCCGGTCGGGATCTTGCCGGCCGCCGGGTCGCCGAGCGTGCCGGAGAGCAGGCCCGCGGTGTTGTTGTAGATGACCGCGCCGACGGCGCCGGCCGCGGCGGCGTTCTCCTGCTTGACGGCGAAGGCGCAGCCGCCGCGCTTGATCAGGGCGATCTTGCCGGTGAAGGTGCCGGAGGCGAAGTCGCCCGGCTCGCAGCCCGAGGTGCCGTCGGCGTCGACGGGCGCGGCGGCCAGACCGGCCGTGATGCCGCCGACCGGCGTGGACTTGGTGTACGTCATCGCCTTGATGTCGAGCGCGCGGGGCGCGTCGCCGAGGACGGAGGCCTTCTCGGCCAGCGTCTGGGTGTAGATGAAGTCGAACTTCTCGTACGAGACGAGGTAACCGGCCTTCTTGAGCTGCTGGTACACGTACGCGGCCGAGGCGTCGTGCCCGAGCGAGCCGGCCGCGCGGTGGCCGCCGGCCGAGTCGGCTATCGCCTGGAACTTCTGCAGGTGCTTGTAGGCACCCTGCGCGGAGGTCTCCCGGACCAGCTTCTTCGCCAGCTTCGCGGCGTCGCGGGCCGGGGCGGCCGCCGGGTCCTGGCCGGCGGTGGCCGGCGAGGCAAGGACCAGGGGGGTGGCGAGGGCGGCGGCGGCCAGAATGGCAGCGGCTCGACGCTGGGTTGCGTTCACAGAAGTCCTTCCCGATACGGACGCGGTTGAGGGGAAGTTAGCGATCTGGGGGGCGCTCTGTGAACAGGTCCTTCGCAATTCCTGTCAGGATGAGCAGGAATGACACCTGGAATTATCAATTCCTGGCCGTTTTGCCGCTCTTGGCTCCCTTGGCCCCCTTGTCGCTCTTGCTCGCCTTGGTGCGTGAGGTCCCCTTCGCGGTCGTGGTGGTCCCGGTGGTTCCGCTTCCGGTCGTGGTGGTTCCGGTGGTCGTGGTTCGGGTGGTGGCTCCGGCGGTTCGGGTGGTGGTCGCTGCGGGGGTGGTCCCGGCGGCCTTCTCCGCCTTGGCCGCCGCCTTCATCTCCTGCTTGTGGGCCCGGACCTTCGCCAGCGATCGCGGTCCCGTGATGTCGGCGGCCGAGCGGTACGCGCCCTCCTCGCCGTACGCCCCGGCCGCCTCCCGCCAGCCGGGGGGCCGCACCCCGTACCGCTTGCCGAGCAGGGCCACGAAGATCTGCGCCTTCTGCTTCCCGAAGCCGGGGAGGGCCTGGAGGCGGGCGAGCAGTTCACGGCCGTCCGGCACGTCCGCCCAGACGGCCTCGGCGTCGCCGCCGTACTCCTCGACCAGGAAGCGGCACAGCTGCTGGATCCGCTGCGCCATGGAGCCCGGGTAGCGGTGCACGGCCGGCTTCTCCGAGAGCAGCGCCGCGAACTCCTCGGGGTCGCGGGCGGCGATGTCGTGCGCGTCGAGGTCGTCGGCGCCGAGCCGGGAGGCGATCGTGTACGGGCCGGAGAACGCCCACTCCATGGGCACCTGCTGGTCGAGCAGCATGCCGACGAGCGCGGCGAGCGGGGAGCGGCCGAGCAGCGCGTCGGCCTCCGGCTGCTGGGCGAGGTGGATCTCGGGGCTCATGCTCCGATCATCCCGCCGGTCCCGCCAGGTCGCAGGGCGGGCTCACCCCTCCGGGACGGGTCACCCCTCCGCGAAGCGGGCGGGGGCCGCCGGGACGCGCCGCCGGCTCGCCCGGCGTGGACGGGTGCCCGGCTCCCTCCACCGGGTGCGGCACGGCGTCGGGCCGGGTTCTCAGGAGCGGAGGTGCAGCAGATCGCGTACGCCCGCCTTGAGCCGGTCCGTCGAGAGGTCCTGGTCCACGGTGAGGTGGTGGATCAGGTCCGGAGAGAAGGGGGCGAGGAGGAGGTGGGCGAGGAGCGCGCCGTCGGCGCCGGGGCGCAGCTGGGTGAGGAGCAGCGCCACGTGGGTGTGCATGACGCGGTAGGCGCCGCCGGTGTACCGGCCGCGCGGCGCGGCGGAGTGCGCGGCGAGGAGGATCTCGCGCTGTTCCCCGACCCGGTCCACGAGGGCGTCGAGGAAGGCGTCGAGGCGTTCGCCGGGCGGGGCGCCGGGGCCGAGCGGGGGCGGACCGCTCATGAACGCCTCCTGGAACTGGCGCTCGCGGTCGTCGAGGAGCGCCCAGAGCAGCTGGGAGACGTCCCCGAAGCGCCGGTAGACGGTGCCGACGCCGATGCCGCTGGCGTGGGCGACCTGGTTCATGGTGACGGCCTCGGGGCCCTCCTCGGCGACGATCCGGGCGGCCGCGTCCAGGATCTTGCGCCGGTTGCGGGCGGCGTCGGCCCGCTCGGGGGCGGGTGCCCCCCTGGTGGGCAGGAGGCCGAGCAGTGGCGCCGGACCGTCCCCGGCCTGCGGTTTCCTCGTGCTCATCAGCCTGCTCCTGTCCTCGTGCGCCGCCCCCGTCCTCGTACGGGAGGCCCCCCGGCCTTCCCCGTGGGTCCCGGACGCGTCCGGTGTCCCGGTTCGAGCATACCGGCACCCCTTGCTAAGCGGACGGCTATCCGCTTAGCCTCGTGGCGGAAACGGAAAGTAATCCGAATGAGGAGAGTCCGTCATGTCCGTGAAGGTCGCCGTCATCTACTACTCGGCCACCGGCGCCGTTCACCAGCTCGCCCAGGCCGTGGCCGAGGGCGCGGAGAAGGCCGGTGCCGAGGTGCGTCTGCGCCGGGCCGCCGAACTCGCCCCCGACGCCGCGATCGACGCGAACCCCGCCTGGCGCGCCCACGTCGACGCCACCGGTGACATCGAGGTCGCCACCCTGGACGACGTGGAGTGGGCCGACGCCTACGCCTTCGGCTCGCCGACCCGCTTCGGCAACGTCGCCGCGCAGCTGAAGCAGTTCATCGACACGACCGGCGGCCTGTGGCAGCGGGGCGTCACGGCGGACAAGCCCGCCACCGCCTTCACCAGCGCCCACAACCTGCACGGCGGCAACGAGTCCACCCTGCTCGCGCTGTACAACACCTTCCACCACTGGGGCTCGATCATCGTCTCGCCCGGCTTCACGGACCCGTCCGTGTACGCCGCCGGCGGCAACCCCTACGGCACCGCCCACCCCGGCGCCAACGGCGCCCCGGCCGAGACCGTCCTGCGGGCCGCCCGTTACCAGGGCGAGCGCCTGACCGAGGTCACCAAGCGCTTGAAGGGCCTCGCGGTCGACTGACCGGCCGCGAGGCGGAGGACCCCCGGTCGGCGCGCGGGTGCGCCGCCCGGGGGTCCTCGTGTCCGCGCCCCGTCACGCCAGGGACAGGAACAGCTTCTCCAGGCGGACCCGCATGGCTTCGCGGTCCTCGGGGGACGCGCCGCTCCCGCCGGTGTCGGTCAGGCACTGCTGGAGGCCGGTCGCGATGATCGCGAACCCCGCCCGGTCGAGCGCGCGCGACGCGGCGGCGAGCTGGGTGACGACCTCCTCGCAGTCCCGGCCCTCCTCGATCATCCGGATGACACCGGAGATCTGGCCCTGTGCCCGGCGGAGCCGGTTCAGGACGGCCTTCAGCTCCGCGCCGGCGAGATCGAGTTCCACGCTGCTCCTCCATGGACGCCCCGGGGGGTCGTTCCGCTTCCTGTACGGGGGTCCGTCGAGTTCCCAGGATGTCATCCGCGGCGCCTTCGCCCGTCTCGCCGGCCGCCGGTCGCGCCGGGGCCGCACCCGATGGTCCCGGCGGCGGTCTCAGGCGGTGCCGGGCGCCGCGTACCGGCGCAGGAACATCTCCACCCCGTCGGTGAGGAGCCGCTCGCTCAGCTCGTCGCCGAGGTCCGCCCCGTACTGCTCGAAGACCATCTGCGGGAAGACGAGCAGCGAGTAGAGCTGGAGCACCGCCACCTCCAGGTCCGGGATCTCCAGGCGGCCCCGGTCGGCGAGGGCGCGCAGGGCGTCCGCGACGGCCGGGTGGTGGCCGGTGGGTCCGTGGGCGCGCCAGGCCCGGCCGAGTTCGGGGAAGCGGTGCAGCTCCCCGGCGACGAGACCGCGCAGGGCGCGGGCCTCGTCGTCGGCGCGGACGGCCCGCACCCAGGCGCGGCCCGCCTCGGTGAGCGCGGTCCGCAGGTCGGTGGCCTCCGCGAGCCCGGCCAGGTCCGGCCCCTCCGGCCCGGTGGTCAGCGGCTCGTCGAGGGCGCCCGCGACGACGGCGGTGAAGAGGGCCTCCTTGCTGCCGAAGTGGTTGTAGACGGTCACCTTGGAGACCGCGGCCTCGGCGGCGATGGCGTCCATGCCGACGCCGAACCCCTCGCGCAGGAACAGATCGCGGGCGGCTCGCACGATGGCCTGCCGCTTGCGGGCGGCGCGGGGTCCGGAGGGGGCGGGCCGGGACCCGGCGGCGGGTGCCTGAGCGGCAGGTGTCCCGGGGGCCGGCATGGCGTCGGTCCCGGCGGTTGCCGGCGCCCCGGGGGCGGGCTGGGCGGTCATGGAGGCACCCTATCAATGCAACTGAACTCTTGAGTTTAACTGAACTAGGCCCGGC
>NZ_JAPSIW010000224.1 GCF_031178505.1 Streptomyces sp.
GCTGGCCGAGCGCCACGTGGAGATCCCGGAGCAGGTCGTCCAGGTCAACGACGAGATCTTCGTCAAGGTCATCGACATCGACCTCGAGCGCCGTCGCATCAGCCTCTCGCTGAAGCAGGCCAACGAGTCCTTCGGTGCCGACCCGGCCTCGGTCGAGTTCGACCCGACCCTGTACGGCATGGCCGCGTCCTACGACGACCAGGGCAACTACATCTACCCCGAGGGCTTCGACCCCGAGACCAACGACTGGCTCGAGGGCTACGAGGCTCAGCGCGAGGCCTGGGAGACCCAGTACGCCGAGGCGCAGGCTCGCTTCGAGCAGCACCAGGCTCAGGTCATCAAGTCCCGCGAGGCCGACGAGGCCGCCGCTGCCGAGGGTGGCGCCGCCGCTCCGGCCGGTGCCCCGGCGGGCGTGTCGGGTGGCTCCTACTCCTCGGAGTCGGACGACAACTCCGGCGCCCTGGCGTCGGACGAGGCTCTCGCCGCCCTGCGCGAGAAGCTGGCCGGCGGCCAGAGCTGAACAGGCTCACCGCTGAGCGGCGCTAGCAGCTAGCGCACCGAGGCCCGTTCCCCTCCGGGGGAGCGGGCCTCGGTCGTTCCCATGACGGGGCCGCGTGCTCCGGGTTGCGAGACCCCGGACCGGTTCTCAGGGCGTGACGGCGATGTTCGTCAGCCCGTAGCCGCCGGTCACCGTGTTGGAGGCGTACACCGTCGTCCGGCAGCTGCCGCTCTGATGGGTCACATGGATCGCCAGCCGCTTCGGGCCGGTGGCGCCCGTCAGATCCGCGTGGTTGTCCCGGAAGACGGTCCCGCACCCCCAGCCGCTCTGCTGGCTGTGCGTCTCGAAGCCGTTGTTGGTCGTGTTCACCCCGCGGTTGCCCTCGACCAGCACGTTGTTGCCCTTCACGTCGACCCACGAGTCGTCGTAGTGGACACCGGTCAGTCCGCGCCCGTCGAAGGTGTTGCCGATGATCCGGGCCCCGGTCGTCCCCTCCTTGATGTCGACGCTCTCGCCCCCGACGTCCGGCCCGATCACGTTGCCGGTGATCAGGGCGTTGTCGCTGCGGTCGGTGAGCGTGTTGGCACTGCCGACGTACACCCCCTCGCCCATGCCGCGCCCGTCGTTCCCGGTGTCGTAGATGCGCGAGTTCCTCAGGACCGCGTTCCGGCTGGAGTTGCGGAAGTGCACCCCCTCCATGTCCAGGCCGTGCACGGTGACCCCGTCGATCACCACCCCGTCCGCCGCGTCGGTCATGATCCCCTTCTGGCCACCGGTGACCGTGATCCCGGCCACCGTCCAGTACGAGGCGCCGTTGAGGTGCAGCCCGTAGCCGCCGCCGGCGCTGAGCACCGCCCGGGAGGAGCCGGTGAGGACGATCCGCGCCGTGACGGTGCCGGGCGTCGTGGCCTTGAAGTTCCCCGTGTACGTGCCGTCCGCGAGGCGGATCGTGTCGCCGGGGCGCGCGTTGGTGAGCGCCGTCCTGAGCTGGGCGGCGGTCGAGACGTCGACGGTCGCCGCGGTGGCGGGGGAGGGGAGGAGCGGGACGGCGAGGAGGGCCGGGAGCAGGGAGAGGAGCAGCGTTCTCGTGCGCATGGGCTGCCTTCCGGAAGAGGGCGGGTTCGAGTATGTGCACAGAGGTCGAGATGCTGAACGGTGCTGTCCCGAGACGGTAGGGAGGGCCACTCCCGCTGTCAAGGTCTGGACCAGTCGAGGTCGCGGGGCCCGCGAGGGGCGGCGGCGCGCGTACCGGAGGCCATCGGTCCGGTGGAAGATCGCTCCGACGGGAATCACCGCGCCGCGCCCCGCGTTCCCCAGAAGGACACGAGGAGGAGCGGTAATCGTGCTTGATCCCCAGGATTTGTACGTATGGGACCCGAAGGGCCTGGCCGTGGTGGACGTGGCCCTGGCTCAGGAATCGGCCGGGCTGGTCATGCTCTACCACTTCGACGGCTACATCGACGCCGGTGAGACCGGTGAGCAGATCATCGGCCGCGTGCTCGACACCCTTCCGCACCAGCTGGTGGCGCGCTTCGACCACGACCGGCTCGTGGACTACCGCGCCCGCCGGCCCCTGCTGACCTTCCGGCGCGACCGATGGACCGCGTACGAGACGCCCTCCATCGAGGTCCGCCTCGTCCAGGACGCCACCGGCGCCCCCTTCCTCGTCCTCTCCGGCCCCGAGCCGGACGTCGAGTGGGAGCGGTTCGCCGCCGCCGTCCGCCAGATCGTGGAGCGCCTCGGCGTCCGCCTCTCCGTCAACTTCCACGGCATCCCCATGGGCGTGCCGCACACCCGCCCCGTCGGCCTGACGCCGCACGGCAGCCGCACCGACCTCATGCCGGGGTACCGCAGCCCCTTCGACGAGGCACAGGTGCCCGGCAGCGCCGAGGCCCTGCTCGAGTACCGGCTCATGGAGGCCGGCCACGACACCCTGGGCGTCGCCGCCCACGTCCCGCACTACGTGGCCCGTTCGCCGTACCCGGACGCCGCCCTGACCGTCCTGGAGGCGGTCACGGCCGCCACCGGCCTGGTGCTGCCCGGCGTCGCCCACGCCCTCCGCTCGGAGGCCCGCCGCACCCAGACCGAGATCGACCGCCAGATCCGGGAGGGCGACGAGGAACTCGTCTCGCTCGTCCAGGGACTTGAGCACCAGTACGACGCCGTCGCCGGCGCCGAGACCCGCGGCAGCCTGGTCGCGGAGCCCGTCGACCTGCCGTCCGCCGACGAACTGGGCCGCGAGTTCGAGCGCTTCCTCGCCGAGCGGGAGGGCGACGTGTAGCGCCCCGGAACCACCCCCTAAGCTGCCGCTCATGCTGAAGGTGGGCCTGACCGGCGGGATCGGCGCCGGCAAGAGTGAGGTGTCCCGGCTGCTCGTCTCGTACGGGGCCGTGCTGATCGACGCGGACCGGATCGCCCGCGAGGTCGTCGAGCCCGGCACGCCGGGCCTCGCGGCCGTCGTGGAGGCCTTCGGGGAGGGGATCCTCACCGAGGACGGGACGCTCGACCGGCCCGGGCTCGGATCCCTCGTGTTCGCCGACGCCGAGCGCCTCGCGACCCTGAACGCGATCGTCCACCCGCTGGTCCGGGACCGGTCGGCCGAGCTGGAGGCCGCGGCCACGGCCGGTGACGTCGTCGTCCACGACGTGCCCCTGCTGACCGAGAACGGGCTCGCGCCCCTCTTCGACCTGGTCGTCGTGGTCGACGCCTCCCCCGAGACCCAGCTCGACCGGCTCGTGCGGCTCCGGGGCATGGCCGAACAGGACGCCAGGGCCCGGATGGCAGCTCAGGCGACGCGGGAGCAGCGGCGCGCGATCGCGGACCTCGTGATCGACAACGACGGCCCCCTCGACGCCCTCGAACCCCAGGTGCGCGACGTCTGGGACGAGCTGAGGCGGCGGGCCGCCGAGGCCGTCCGGTAGGACGGGCCGGGGCGCCGCCGCGGGCCCGGAATGCGGCCGACACGTCCGGTGTTCAAGCATCCGATCGAGGGAAGGATGCCATCGTGGCCGACAGGAACCCGGAAACGCACGTCATCGACTTCCGCGCCGCCGAGCAGCTGCTCGCCGCGCGGGACCCGCGCGGAGCCGTGAAGCTGCTCGACTCGGTGATCGCCGCCCACCCCGAGAACACCGCCGCGCGCCTGCTGCGGGCCCGGGCCTTCTTCGCCGCCGCCCAGCTGCGGCCCGCCCAGTTGGAGTTCGAGCTGGTCCTGGAGCGGGAGCCGGACAACGCCTTCGCCCACTTCGCCCTGGCCCGCACCTTGGAGCGCTCCGGGCAGCCCGCTCAGGCCACCCGGCACTTCCGCCTCGCCGCCGCGCTCGACCCGAGGCCCGAGTACCTGCAGGCCGCCGGGTTCGGCCCGCAGGAGTGACGGCCGGGAGCGGCCCGCTTCAGCGGCGCCGCCCGTCCGGCCCGCCGTGGTCGGGCTCGTAGGGCGGGACGTCCCGGCCCGGCTGCCAGTGCGGGCCCTGCCGCAGATGGCGCACCACCAGGACGAGGTCCACCGTGACGACCACGAACAGGACCCCGCACGCGGCGGCCCAGCCAGGGCGCCCCACGAGCGCGAACACGACCGTCCCCAGGACGGCCCACACCAGACCCCAGGCACTCAGCCAGAACCGCAGGCGCAGGGCGCTGCGCGCGGTCGCCGGTTCACTTCCGGTACGCATGACGGCCGGGTCTCCCGTCGGTTCCCCCGCGGACACCTCCAGGATCCCTCCGCGCGGACGAGGAGGAAACCGGCCGGCCCCGGGCGCGCGGGGTCAGTGGACCACGCTGTAGCTGCGCCAGGGCTGCGCGCCCGGAGTGATCGAGTTGCCGCTGTTGCTGGGGAGGTACGTGGACTCCTGCCCCCGGCAGTCCCGTGCCTGGTAGAGGATGATGTCGACCAGCGTCTCGTTGTCGACGTCCGTCGCCCCCGCCGGCGCCAGCCGGTGGCAGCCCTTCACCGAGGGGCTCGTCACCATGACCTTCGCCCCGTTCCCGGTCTCGTACGTGAGGGTGCCCACGGCGCTGCGGCCGAGGCCGGAGCAGCCCGCGACCGCGAAGGTGAGCAGCACGGCCCCGGTGGTGGTCGTGAGACGCCGGCGAACGGACATGGCGGTTCCTCTTCTGTCGGGCGACGGTCCCGGTGGCCGGCGCGCGGCAGGCGCACGCGACCCCTGGTGCCGCCACCCTGCCGCCCGCCCGGTCTCCCGGCATCCGCTGCTGGGCCGCCCGGGCGAACCGGCGGACGAGGCCGTTGTCGGACCCCACCCGTAAGGTCGTGACCGAGGCGTACGACCGACGCCGACACCGGGCCGTACGGACCCGGCACCGAGGAGCGGGAAGGAGGGACCGGCATGACCCACACGTGGACGACCGCCGCCGCCGTGTTCCTGCCCGCCGCCCTCCCGCGCGACGGCCGCGTCGCGTACTGGGCCCCGGACGGCGCCGCCCTGCCCGACCTCTCCGGCGTCCCCGGGGCGGAGGCCGGAGAGCTGACCGTGGTCCGGCGGCACGGCGCGGGTGCCCGCGCCGCGACCGTCCCCGCCGTGACCCTGCCCGTCGACACCGCCCTGCCCCTCCTCACCGCGGCCCGCCACCACCCGGCCGCCCACCCCGCCACCGCCTGCTGGGGCGCCGCCGCGCTGCACGCCCTGCACGTCGCGGCCCGGGGCCGTACGCTGCCCGGTCTCACCGCCGACGACCTGGACGCCTGGCGGGCCGGTCCCCTGGACGCCGACGACATCGCCCACCTGCGGGCCGTCGCCGCCGCCATGCCGTACGAGGCGCACCCCGTGCCCGTCCCCGGCCGGGGCCCGCTGCGGCTGCCCGAGCCCGAGGCACTTGTCCGCGCCTTCCTCGACGCCGTCGCCGACACCCTGCCCCGCACCCCCGCCGCCGCCCACGCGGTCGGCGCCCCCTTCGCCGCACGGGAACCCCAGCACCTTCCCCGCGCGCGTGCCTGGGCAGCCGAGGCGGCGGCCGGCATGGACGCGGGCGTACGCGTCTCGCTCCGCCTCGACCTGTCCGGGTACGAACTCTTCGACATCGCCGACGGGACACCGGCCGAGGACGGCGCCGACGGCGGGGAGCGCCAGGCCGCCGCGGCCCTCCTCCAGGTGCACAGCCTCGCCGACCCCACCCTCGTCATCGACGCCGCCGGCCTCTGGGCGGGGGAGGGCGAGCACTTCGGACCGCGCGCCCGCATCGACGCCCTCCTCGCGCTGCGCCGGGCCGCCCGGGTCTGGCCGCCGCTCGCCCGGCTCCTGGAGCGGGACGTGCCCGACGTCCTCGCCCTCACCGAGGACGAGCTGTACGAGCTCCTCGGCCCGGCCGCCGCCCGGCTCGCCGACGCCGGGGTCGCCGTCCACTGGCCGCGGGAACTCGCCCGCTCCCTCAGCGCCTCCGCCGTCGTCCGCCCCGCCCGCCAGGCCCCCGGCTCCGCGACCGACGGCACCTCCTTCTTCGACAGCGAGGAACTGCTCCGCTTCAACTGGCAGCTCGCCCTCGACGGCGATCCGCTGACCGAACGCGAGATGGACCTCCTGGCCGAGGCCCACCGGCCCGTCGTCCGGCTCCGCGACCAGTGGGTGGTCGTCGACCCCGCCCTCGTCCGCAAGGCCCGCAAGCGGGAACTGGGCCTCCTGGAGCCGGTGGACGCCCTCGCCGTCGCCCTCACCGGTACGGCGGAGGTGGACGGCGAGACCGTCCCCGCCGTCCCCGTCGGCGCGCTCGCCACCCTCCGCGACCGGCTCGTCGCCGGCCCCGAGGCCGTGCAGGCCCCGCCCGGCCTGACGGCCACCCTGCGGGACTACCAGCTCCGCGGACTCGCCTGGCTCGACCTCATGACCTCGCTCGGTCTCGGCGGCTGCCTCGCCGACGACATGGGCCTCGGCAAGACGGTCACCCTCATCGCGCTCCATCTGCGCCGCGCCCACCCCGCGCCCACGCTGGTCGTCTGCCCGGCCTCCCTCCTCGGCAACTGGCAGCGCGAGGTCCGCAAGTTCGCGCCCGGCGTGCCCGTCCGCCGCTTCCACGGCGCCGAGCGCAGCCTCGACGGAGCCGGCGGCGGATTCGTCCTCACCACCTACGGCACCATGCGCACCAGCGCCGCCGAACTGGCCGCGCACCGCTGGGGGATGGTCGTCGCCGACGAGGCCCAGCACGTCAAGAACCCGTTCTCCGCCACCGCCCGGGCCCTGCGCACCATCCCCGCCCCCGCCCGGGTCGCCCTCACCGGCACCCCCGTGGAGAACAACCTCTCCGAACTCTGGGCGATCCTCGACTGGACCACCCCCGGCCTCCTCGGCCCGCTCAAGACCTTCCGCTCCCGCCACGCCCGCGCCGTGGAGAACAGCGAGGAGATCGCCAACGACGAGGCGGTGCGGCGGCTCGCCCGGCTCGTGCGGCCCTTCCTGCTGCGCCGCCGCAAGTCCGACCCCGGCATCGTCCCCGAGCTGCCGCCGAAGACCGAGTCGGACCACCCCGTGCCCCTCACCCGCGAACAGGCCAGTCTCTACGAGGCCGTCGTCCGGGAGACCATGACGCTCATCGGGGAGGCCGAGGGCATGGCCCGCCGCGGGCTGATCATGAAGCTGCTGACCTCCCTCAAGCAGATCTGCAACCACCCGGCCCAGTACCTCAAGGAGGAGGCGCCGCGCGGCGTCGGCACCGCCCGGCTGGCCGGCCGCTCCGGCAAGCTGGCCCTCCTCGACGAGCTCCTCGACACGATCCTCGCCGAGAACGGGTCCGTGCTCGTCTTCACCCAGTACGTGACGATGGCCCGGCTCCTCGCCGACCACCTGGCCGCCCGGGGGGTCCCCGCCCAACTGCTGCACGGCGGCACACCGGTGGCCGAGCGCGAGCGGATGGTCGACCGCTTCCAGTCCGGCGAGGTACCCGTCTTCCTGCTCTCCCTCAAGGCGGCCGGCACCGGCCTCAACCTCACCCGGGCCGGTCACGTCGTGCACTACGACCGCTGGTGGAACCCGGCCGTCGAGGAGCAGGCCACCGACCGGGCCTACCGGATCGGCCAGACCCAGCCCGTCCAGGTCCACCGGCTGGTCGCCGAGGGCACGGTGGAGGACCGCATCGCCGAGATGCTCCGCGCCAAACGGGCCCTGGCCGACGCCGTCCTCGGCTCCGGGGAGGCCGCCCTCACCGAACTCACCGACCGGGAACTCGCGGACCTGGTGTCCCTGAGGAGGCCCTCGTGAACCGCACCGGAGGCCGCGGCGCCGGACGGACCGGCGCCGCGCGCGAAGCGGCCGCCCGCCACGACGACCGGCGCCGCTCCTTCCCGCAGCTCGCGCCCCGGACCGGGGACGACGGCCGGTTCGCCGCCACCTGGTGGGGCAACGCCTGGGTGGAGGCCCTGGAGAACACCGCCCTGGACACGGCCCGCCTGGCCCGGGGCAAGGCCTACGCCGGGCGCGGCCACGTCGACGCGATCACCGTCACCCCCGGCCGGGTCGTCGCCTACGTCCACGGCAGCCGGCCCCGCCCGTACCGGACCGAGATCCGGATGCGCACCCTCGGCGACGACGGCTGGGAACGCTTCCTCGACGAGGTCACCGCCCGCCCCGAACACATCGCCGCGCTCCTCGACAAGGACGTGCCGCACGCCCTGGAGGCCGTCACCGGACTCCTGCCCGCGCCGGGCGACCTGGTCCCGGACTGCTCCTGCCCGGACGACGGCTACCCCTGCAAGCACGCCGCCGCCCTTTGCTACCAGGCCGCCCGGCTGCTCGACGAGGACCCGTTCGTCCTCTTCCTCATGCGGGGGCGTGGGGAGCGGGAACTGCTCGCCGAGTTCACCCGGCGCAACGCGGCCCTGTCCGCCGCGGAGGCCTCCTCCGCGGCGCCGCCCCTGCCCACCGTGCCCGCGCGCGAGGCCCTCGACGCCGCGGCCGGGACCGGACTCCCGCCGCTGCCCCCGCCGCTGCCGGTCCCCGACCGGCCCGGCCGCCCCGCCGTCTTCCCGCCGGACCCCGCGGCTCCCGACCCGCTCGCCCTCGACCTCCTCGCCACCGAGGCCGCGGCCCGCGCCCACACCTTCCTCCTCACCGGCACCGACCCGGTCGCCGCGCTGACGCCCTGGCAGGACGCCGTCCGGCTGGCCGCCGCGCACCCCGGCTCCGGGCTCACCGCCTCGACCCGGGCGCTCTACCGCGACCTCGCCCACGCCCTCGGCCGCACCGCCACGGACCTCGCGCGCGCCGTCGCCGCCTGGCGGCAGGGCGGTGCCGAGGGCCTCGCCGTCCTGGAGGAGCCCTGGGACCCGCCGGCCGGACCCTTCGACCGGGCCCGACCCGCGCTGATCGCCGCCGACTTCCCCGCCTTCCGCCCCTGGCGCAACCGGCTGAGCACCGACGCCCTCCAGCTCCGCCTCGGCCGTGACGGCCTCTGGTACGGGTACGAGTCGGACCCCGGCCGCGACGACTGGTGGCCGCGCGGCGCCCCCGACGCCGACCCGGTCGGAGCCCTCACGGACCTCCTCGGCGGGTGACGGACAGGTGCACCCAACCCCACTCGTTGGAGTGAATCACGCCAACGAGAGGATCCGGCAAACGTGTTCGGTGCGTTTATTCCGGTACGGGCACTCGC